>JABDKX010000109.1 GCA_013001975.1 Saprospiraceae bacterium
AAAATATGCATAAACTGAAAACGTGAATAAAATGGCCTTAGTTATTTTAGTTAAATTCGATATAAAAAGCGTTAAGAACAATGGCATGTTTGAGCGCAGCGAGTTTGCGCTTGTTTAGTTTTTTCTATTGAATTTAGCGTTAAGAAATAAGTACAGCCTTGACTTCCGATAACTATCGGAATTGATTCGTTTTTTGTGTCAAGACAAAAATATGAATGCCCTCGCGGCGAGCGAAAAAAGAATAAAATATAAAATATAAAATATAAAAATTGAACAACTATAGATAACAAGAGATATCAGAAACTGCTAACCAATGATAAAATTCTTTAGAAAAATACGCTACGATCTTATGGAGAAAAACAAAACTGGAAAGTATCTCAAATATGCAATTGGAGAGATTATACTTGTAGTTATTGGAATTTTGATAGCACTACAGATTAATAATTGGAATGAATATAGAAAAGATAGAAATCGAGAACAAGACATTTTACAAAACCTTCAAATAGACTTTCAAACTAATATTAAAAATGTTAACGATGCTTCTAGCAATTTTATGGTAGCCTACGAAGCTTCCGCAAATTTACTCGAAATAATTAAGGCTAATGATATCATTAACGGTTCTGAAATTGAACAATTATTTGATGATATCATTAATAAAACCAAATCACTTGACATAATTACTGGATCAATAGACGAAATGCTCAATACAGGATCCATCAACTTAATAAAAGATGATAATTTGAGCAAACAACTATCAAATTGGTCATATTATCAAACAGATACTGAAGATGATATTGTAATATATAGAGACTATTTATTTGGTTTATTTATTCCTTCATTAATGAATAAAGCCCTTTTAAGAAATATGGAGGTTCCTGATTTTTTTGAGGAAGATCTTAATTTAAAAAATATTGCCAAATCAAATTTCAAAATCGATTACAACAAAACTATAAGAACAATTGAATTTGAAAATGAAGTATACAATAATACTTTAAACTATATGTATGCAATTAATTCTTATAAGGTGTTTAATGATTATTTATCCGAAACTCTAAAACTAATTCAATCAAATATTGATAATTAAATTCTTTAAAACATCTGGGAAACCTTTTCAATCTGAAATAAATAATGGTTTGTAACCCAAAAAAATATCAAAAGACTCGATAATAAATAACGAAAGCACAACAACATGTTTAAAATTATAGTGGCTAATCGCCACTTCGCTTCATACACCAACCTTTAATCATTCACCAATCCATTCAGTTCATTCACTTGAAGCGCTGTCTTACTTCACTCTATGAGATCGTTCATTCATCCCTAACCAACGGCCGCGTCAAACAAGTAGGCCCACCACCACCTTTTACACTTATCTCTTCTCCTTTATAAGTATGCACAACAGCACCCGCTTCTTCAAGCAGTTGTTTGGTTATTGGATTACCATCAACCATGATACATTCTCGAGGAGCGATGGCTAAAACATTGCATCCCATTGAATCAAATTCTGATTCCGGTACTTCTATCAATTGGTTGCCCATGTCAAGGAGTTTGTTTCTAAAAGAGATTGGCATTAATGGAGAATAAACAACCATGAGGTCTTTGTCTACAGGACTTAAGATTGACATCAAATGAAAAACATCTGAAGCACCTTTGTAGTGAGGGAGATCAACTATTATGATCGTTATGCCGTGAGGTTCTAGTAAGGCCTTTAATTGATTGATGCCTTCCATGTTGGTTCTGTAGGTATGACCAACAGCTAATGTATTTTCATTAATCCAACAGACATCACCTCCTTCTATTGTTCCTGGAGAAGTTATTTTTCCTAATATATTATGCTTGTGTTTTTGATATGTTGTTCCTACGGATTCTGGTTCATTTTTCCTTGCTTTTTTACCCATGTTGCAAAGAATAATTCCAAAGTTTGTAACTATTGAACTGTCTCTGCAATAGATAGCATCTATACCCAGAGATGGATGAGAATCAAAATATGAAACATCCGCTCCAGCTGAACCAATGAGTTTTTCAAATGCAGCGTATTCCTTCAATGCGTTAGCATAAGCAGGTTCACTTAGATAATTCAAATCCTTCCATTGCTTTGAAATAAAATCTTGGCTAACAAAACCATTAGAAACATGTTGAAGATAGACAGTCTTTAGACGTCCGTATTCAGAATGATGTGTCAGGTTCATGTCTTAGAAATTTTGCTTTTTTCCATAATCGCATAAACTGGAAGGCCTATCATCAAAAATAGTAAACCCCAAAAGACTGAATCAAATCCAGATCCGATCAGGGCAATAAGTGAAAATATTAAAGTTGAAGAAGCCAGTGCCAAAATGCCGAAATTTTTAAGCTTACCATATGTTTTCTTAGGCATTAAAATCATATATGAAATGGCGCAAAAAATGTAAGGAATTAAAACGGAAACTGTAGAAACCAAAATCATAAATTTAAATACCTCCATCAGGCTTCCCGAATAATTCATCACAATCAGAATGGATGCCAATACACTGGAAATAAAGATACCCATTGCAGGAATGCCTCTTTTGTTTTTCTTTTTAAAAAGGGTAGGAAAGAGATTGTCTCGCGCGATGGCTTCTGGCATTTGACCTTGAATCAAAATCCACCCATTCAATGCACCAAATACAGATATGATTGCTGCCAGTGTCACAAATATTTTAGCACCAGACCCCCATAACAGTTCAGCAGCATCTGAAAATGGTGCGCCAGACATACTTAATGTTTCTGGTGATATCAATCCAAGAATTGAAATCGAACTCAAAATATAAACGAAAGCCGCAATCAGCGTTCCCCATTTGGTAGCGAAAGGAATATTAGTTTCGGGATCTTTTATGTTCTCTGCAGGTATGGTCGCGCTTTCAATACCCAGATATGAAAAGAAGGTCAAAGTTGAAGTTGCAATGATAGCTGTCCAGTTTGATTCCTGGCTCAAATTTAAAGGGATGAAATGATCAACATTTATGTAGAATATCCCAGTTGCACCGATCGCCACAATGGGCAAAAGCTTGAGCACTGTTGTAATCAATGACATTTTTCCAACTTTACCAACACCCAAAGTGTTGAACCAACTCAATCCCCAAATGACCGCTAATGCACTTCCTATTGAATAATACATTTCAGAACCTAATACTGGAAATATTACACTTAGATAACTTACAAATGCTACAGCCAAAGCAGCATTGGTCGTCCATACTGAAATCCAATAACCCCAAGCAACAAGGAAGCCAGGAAATTCACCCAACCCTTTACGAGTGAATGCATAAGGTCCTCCTTGGATTCCCGGCATCAATTTGCTGAATCTGCTAAACAATATAGCAACCAAAACAGCACCCAAAGTAGATAATAGCCATCCAAGAATGCTTATGCCGCCATATACGGCCAACAAAGCAGGCATCATGAATACACCTGCTCCAACCATATTTCCCACTACAAGAGAAGTGGCTGTCCATCTTCCAAGCATTTTATCCTTAATCTTTCATATTTTATATGAATATAGATTAAATATTTACTTTTAACGTAATAATATTAAAAGCTACAAATCCTTCAATGAACCCTAAGTTTCATATACATCCCGAAATCGAAAAAGCCGAAACGCTTCCATCTTCGTTTTATCTCAGTGATCCCGTTTTTGAAGCATTAAAAGAAAAAGTATTTTTAGAAAGTTGGCAATATCTGTGTAATGCAGAAGACATACAAAATGCTAATGAAGCCATTCCAATAAACGTCCTCGGTGATTTTCTAAACGAGTCGGTTATACTTTCAAAAGACACTTCCAATAATCTGAATTGTATTTCCAACGTATGCACGCATCGAGCAAATCTGATTCTTAATGAAAAAGTAAATACAAGGGAATTGGTTTGTAACTATCATGGCAGAAGATTTGGTTTGGATGGTAAATTTAAATTCATGCCAGAATTCAAACAAGCTGAGAATTTTCCAATGCCTTGCGATGACTTACACAGATTTCCTTTGATTCAATGGGGACCAATGTTATTTGTAGGATTCTCTAAAAGTTTTGATTTTCAATCTGTCATTAATACAATGAAACAACGGATAGGGTTCTTACCTATTGATGATTTCGTTTTTGATGCAAGCAGATCTAAAGACTATTTTGTTAATGCACATTGGGCATTGTATTGTGACAATTACTTAGAAGGTTTTCACATTCCATTCGTGCATAAAGATTTAAATGAAGCTTTGGATTATGGAAAATATACTACTAAGCTTTACGACAATTGCAATTTACAAATTGGCTATGCTGATAATGATGCCAATACTTTTGATTTACCTCTGGGTCATCCTGACTACGGTAAAAATGTCGCTTCTTATTACTATTGGGTTTTTCCTAATATGATGTTTAATTTTTATCCATGGGGCTTGTCATTGAATATTGTAAAACCTATTTCCAAAGACTTAACCAAGTTGAGTTTTCTGAGCTATGTTTGGGACGAATCAAAAATCGAAGGCGGCGCAGGAGAGTTTTTAGATAGGGTAGAGAAAGAAGATGAAGCAG
>JABDKX010000114.1 GCA_013001975.1 Saprospiraceae bacterium
GAAAGTCCCATTGAGAAATTCTCAGAAAGCTTTCTGTTATAAGATACAGCAAACTCAATTTCTCTTGGTTTTCCAGTTCCCGAAGGTTGACCATCGAAATCAGTAAAGTTGATTTCTCCAAGTGAAAAGAATCTCAAGCCAAATCCTAAAGATTGTAAGTCATCTACTTTTTTATATCCAGTCAAATAAGTCAAATAGACATCTTGTAGACCTAAATTCCTTAACCATGGCGTATAAGTAGCAGAAAAACTCATGTCTTTCTCTACAAAAGCCAATTTTGATGAATTATAGTGTAAAGAGTTAGGATCAGCAGAAGTTGTTATACCAACATCTCCCATGGCACCACCTCTTGCATCTGGAATAATTCTTAAGAAAGGCATTGCTGTTAAGATGGCAGTTGGTAGACAGTCTCCATTGGCATCGATAACACATCTTTTTATCGGATCAAATTGTGCATCAGTTGTTGATACATTTAAAAATAAGAATACGCTAAGTATTGCAATCGTATGTTTCATAGTTTCTTTAATAAATATGGAAGCAAAAATAATATTATATCTTAGTTTAATATAACTAGTTTTTGGAAATCGCTTTCACGACGAAGATTTAACTCCGGAGAAGAGATATTTATTTTATAAAAATAGATTCCTTTTGCCAATTTACTCTCAAAATCGTCATTAGCATTCCAAGGGACATCATTTATAAGTGATCCACTTGCAAATCGTTGTGTTTGTATAGTCTTTACCAGCTTTCCAGATACGGTAAAAATATTGATAACAATATCCAAATTACTGTTTCCAAGGTCATGTTCAAACGTAAAATTAGTTTGAGTTGAGAACGGATTAGGGTAATTATATACATTATTAATAAATCCTTCCTCATTCTGAACCACGAGAAATTCTGACAATTTTTCTGAAGAATTATTCAAAATATCCCATGCTTTAAGGGTTAAAGTATGTAATCCTGGCTCAAATTCACTCAATTGAAACTCTATAGAACCAGACCCAACCTTATCAACTTGTGGTTGATAATATTCGTTTAAAATCAAATTGTTGTTATTATCATTATCAAATGTGGCAGTTATATCATGTCCGATGCTTGTCGAACTAAGATTAATGCCAGTCTCATCTGATAAATCAACTATTAACACTGGATTTTTTCCTGTTTGCCCACCAAATGTAAATGTTCTGTCATCAAAATAAATATCTATTTCTGGGCCTTCATTATCGGTAATACCACCTTCTGAGGTTCCACCAATTACAATACCATTGTATAATCCTCCAGCATCTCTTGAAATATTGTCTGTTGCATACAAACTGAAATGGCCTGGACCATAATCAAAATTGATGTCTTTAGGTAAGATAAGTTCAATTTCATAAAGACCATTTTGAACTGACGCACTGCCTTTATAAAGAATGTTTTTTCTCAGTGTAAAGTCATAAATGCGGTCTTCACCATCATTGTCCAAGGTTTTGAGATTGCTTGGCTTATCAAAAACTGTTAAAAAGACTTCGCCATTAAAATCTGACAACAAATTATCTTGATGATCTGTAATTTGACCAGCCAATTTTAATCGACCTAAAGCACCAATTGTATCAATTTGACCGTCTTCTATGTCTTCATCATTTACCTGGATAATTTGTACTTTTTGTTGTGGTAATGCTAGTCGCTGAGCAGGGTCTCCAAAAAGTAAGAATTTTCTTGTATTTGAAGACAAAGTATCGCTAGAATTCGCATTTTGAGATTCCCTGATGATATCTCCAAATCGTAAAGCTTTGCCATCTACTCTGGTAAATATTTTTTTAAACACTTCTCTTGTAATTCTTTCATTTTGAGAAGAATATACTGCTCTAACAGTCGAAAACAAACCAATAGCTCCTCCAGATGGATTTAACAATGATTGTTCGCCTGCTGAGACAAAGGCAGGTTCATCAAATCCGGTAAATGAACATGTTGCTGTTATTAATAAAGGCAGCCTATCAATGTTTTTTAAATTGGCGATATCACTTATTTGGAATACCCTTTCTTGTGCCCATCCTTTAGGGCCGCCATGTCCCAAATAATTTAAAACAAGTTGACCATTCAAAAGATTTGTATTTAAGGCATTATTTGCATCTGGATATCTGGCGCCTCCTGGTGTTGCTTCTTGATTAAAAGCATCAAAATAAACTTTTTGTTGGTTCATTTCAGGATTGATGTTTTCTACCAACTTAGCAATACCATCTGCTTGCTTTATATGCGTGTTGCTGTCCTCATCATCTGCTGTAAATCCAATTCTCAGTTTCCAATCACCAAGCGTTTTTTTACTCGTATCATAGTGAATAATTTTATCAATAACACCAGTGGCTTCCGATAAAGTTTTTGCAGGTATTCTTCCAACGCCAATGTCCAATGCGCCATCCAAGGAATCTTCTCCTTCTTGGTCTGATAAAAGCGCGAAAAAATCATCTGATGGAAAAGCTTCAACAGGATGCAATGATTCATCTGTTTGATATGTTGGCACAAAGTTTTGATATTCCAATCCTGGAACTATCCCACGATAATCATAAGAACCATCGCCGAACAGGAGCATATATTTAAAATTAGAATCTCTATCATAAATCATTTTAGCAAAATCTCTAATAGCACTGGGATCGTTCTCTCCACCAAATTCATTATAAATTTCAGACACCTTAGCTGTAACAACTACCATTCCATCATGATTTCTTCTATGTTGTGCTAAATTTTCTGCCGCATCCTTAAAAGGTGCATAATAAATGATGACAAAATCAGCACGATTGATTGCGTGTAAATTTTGAAGATTTAATTTGGAAATATAGATAGGAAGGCTATTTATATTGTTTTCATCAAAAGTGATTAATACATCAATTTGACCAGAATTTGATGTGCTCACGATATTGTTATTCGGAACAATTTCAGTTATTCTTGTTATGTCCGTAACATTCCAAGTGGTTAGATTTCCACTAGGTAATTCAAATCCGAAACTGGGGTAATTATTTGAGGTTCTGTCGAATAAAAATATAGGATCACTAGAAGATTCAATAAAAGACCTTGTTGTCAATTGTATGTAATCTAACCATCCTTCTGAGGTATTCGACGATTTATCATAAGAGATTGTAATTTTTGGCGATGAAGATTGCAAATTTATTGTTTCGGCTATTCTGCCCAGTTTGGCATAGACAGCTTCAATATTTCCTAATGAAGTTGGTGAAATGTTTTTAGTAAATTTTTGTCCATCAACTTCTAATTCCACTTGAGTTGTTTGACCAGATCTTGAAGCAAAAAGAACTTCAATTCTACTTAATGATCCAGGAACCAAGTTTGGAATGGTAAATGAAGCATCAAAATTTTGAATAGGTTCATTTGTAAATGATTCACCAAACCATTGTTTACCAGACCCCTGTGTGCTACTAAAATTACCAAGCAAATTTAATCGATCAATTTCATGCCTTTTTACCAATTCGGTTGAATTAGAAACAAAAGCTGGATTTGCGACAGATTGTTGTATAGGCACTCTTATGCTTACATCATCGTTTGTTTTTAAAAAGAAATGATTTTCAGAGCTGTAGACATTTTTTAAAAACTTAATCTCATTTTGATTGACTTTAAATACATCTGCCCCTTCCATAAAAACCAAGATGTAATCAGATTGATCAAAAGAGCCATCTTCTTCACCAATAATTTTAATAGGAACTGCTTCGAGGTCATCAATTCTCTGTTCTGCAATAATTTGAGGGACTGGCCCTCCTCCAGAACTATAAATATTAATTTTTCTTGGATCAACCAAATCAATATCTAGGTCAGAAATACTTTTCAAAAAAGTATAATCTAATTTATACATTCCTGTATTTTCGATGCTAAATTTGTATATGTCGCCAGAACTTAGGACAGAATTGGTTTTCTTTTGCCCAAAAGTTGTAAAATTACAAGCGATTAGAAAAATTGGAAGTAGAAATGTTTCTATATATCTCATGAATTGATCAAAATTAATTTCTTTATTGAAACGTTAAGTTAATCTCTGTATTGTAAATTTTCATTATTTCAGTTGTATTTTAATTAATGGGTAGAGCCACACGACAATTATTTGTAAAAATAGCATTCTTCAAAATGCTGTGCATCTGTTATTTTAATAACATTCAAGCTCAAGACATAATATTTTCACAATATTATAATTCACCTGTTCATATAAATCCAGCCTTTGCAGGCATTGTATCTTATCCTAATTTTACAGCTAATCATAGGTCTCAATGGCTATCTATTAATAAGGCCTATACAACTTATGCAGTAACCTATGATCAACATTTTAAGAAAATGAATAGCGGTCTGGGATTTGTAGCTTTAACAGATAGCCAAGGAAATGGATCAATAAAAACGACTAAATTTTCAGGAATTTATTCATATAACGTCAAATTTCGTAGAGATTATCAAATAAGATTCGGTTTAGAAGCTGGTTTTAGTCAAAACAGGCTCGATTGGGATAAATTAATCTTTTTTGATCAAATTGATATTGAGGTTGGACCGTTCGACAGTGCTGGATTGCCCTTCCCATCGACAGAAATACGCCCAGATAACCTATCTGCCGGTTATTTTGATGTAGGAATCGGTATGTTATTATATACACCTGACTTTTATGTAGGATTTAACATAGATCACGTAAATAGCCCCCAAAATGGCTATTTAACAGAGACTAATACGGGAATAGGGAGCAATTTACCTTTGCTTTTTTCATTAAATGCAGGAACACAAATAGTTCTTGCTACGGACAATAAGCGAAATCCTTCTACGTTTATATCACCAAATGTTATATTTGCACTGCAAAGCGGTTTTAAACAAATAAATTTTGGCGCTTATTTGCAAAAAGATATATTATTTGGAGGCGCTTGGCTAAGGCATACAATCAAAAACATTGATGCTCTTATATTTTCTGCTGGAGTAAACTTAGACGGAATCAAAATTTCTTATAGTTTTGATCTCACATTATCTAGCTTAGGCAACCGATCAGGGGGAAGTCACGAGTTAGGGATTACAATAGGTTTAAAAAAACTGGAAAAGAAAGAGTCAAAAATGAATGATTGTTTCAGTTTATTCCGTTAATTTACGGAACTGTTTTTGTATGTATATTTAAAAATTTAATCAGTTATAATGAGACAGGGCATTAATTCATTATTTTTATTATTACTTATCGTTTCTCTATTTACAGCTTGTAAAAAGAAAGGTGGCGGAAGTGGTGAGTTATCAACATCTACCGGCTGGGAATACAATAATCCAGAATATGGTGGTTTTGAGAAATTAGACTACGAAGGTCAAATCAATGGTCCAAACCTAGTACTTGTTGAAGGAGGTACTTTTTCAATGGGTCTTACTCAAGAAGATGTCACTTTTGATTGGAATAATATTCCAAGAAGAGTAACAGTTTCTTCTTTCTACATGGATGAAACAGAAGTAAGAAATATCGATTGGAAAGAATACGAGTTTTGGACAAAAAATGTTTATAAATCTTATCCAGAAGTTTGGCAAAACTTATTGCCTGATACTTTAGTGTGGAGAGAAGAATTGGCATATAATGAGCCACTAATCAGAGCTTATTATCGTCACCCTTCTTATGACGAATATCCAATTGTTGGTGTTAGTTGGGATCAAGTACAAGAATTCTGCAAATGGAGATCTGACAGAGTCAATGAAATGATCTTAATTGAAAGAGGTGTATTCAATCCTAATATCACTGAGCAAATTGATAGTGAAGCATTTAATACCGAAGCTTACCTGGCAGGTCAATATACAGGATCTGTAAGAAAAAATCTTGAAGATGTATCAACAGGTGGTGAAAGAAATGTAAAATATGAAGATGGTATATTATTGCCAGAATACAGGTTGCCAACTGAAGCAGAATGGGAATATGCTGCTTTAGCATTACAAGGGAATCAACCGGATACTGGGGACGAAAATATTATGGAGAGAAGAAATTTCCCATGGAATGGCGCTAATGCCAGATACCAAAAACACAATAAAAATCAAGGTAAGATCATGGCCAACTTCAAAAGAGGAAGAGGTGATTACATGGGTATGTCAGGGAATTTGAATGATAAAGCTTCAGGCCCAGCTCCTGTAAGAACGTATATTCCAAATGATTTTGGATTGTATAACATGGCTGGAAATGTTAATGAGTGGACACAAGATGTTTACAGACCATTAACTTCTACTGATTTAAGCGATCCTGAAAATCATGATTTAAATCCATTCAGAGGAAACGAATTTACTGAGTTGATCCTAGATGAGGAAGGCAAGCCAGTTGAAAAAGATAGCTTAGGTAGACTTAGAACGCAACTTGTAGCTGATGATACTTTGGGACTTAGAGAGAACTACAGAAAAGGTGATGTTAGAGATTATGATGATGGTGATAACGAAGAATTTGTGAAATACGGTTATGGCGATTATACGCTTATCAGCGATAGAGCAAGAGTTATCAAAGGTGGATCTTGGGCGGACAGAATGTTTTGGTTATCTCCGGGTGCGAGAAGATTTAAAGACCAAGATAAATCAAGCAGCAAAATTGGATTCAGATGTGCCATGGTAAGAGTAGGAGGAGAAACTGGTAATGAAGACATGGGCGGATTGCAATTCCAAGAAAAAGGAAGAAATATCAAGAGACGATATAAATAATTTAAATATTGAATTATAAAGAAAAAGGCTTTTGTCAGAACGACAGAAGCCTTTTTTTTGTAACATTTGCATATGATTAGTATTGAAGATGTTTATCAAATATTTTTAACATCAGGAGGTGTTTGTATTGATTCGCGAAAAGTAACTTCTAATGATATATTTATTGCTCTAAAAGGCGAACATGTTGATGGGCATAAATTTGTCAAACAAGTTATCGATCTACAGGATACTCATGCAATAATTGATGACAAAGATTATTATATAAATGAACGAACCATTCTTGTAGATAATGTTTTAAGTTTTCTACAAAAGCTGGCTCAGTATCATCGCGCTCAATTTGATATTCCTGTTTTAGGAATAACAGGATCAAATGGAAAAACAACCACAAAGGAATTAATCTATCAAGTTCTTTCAACGCAATTTAATGTACATTCAACTAAAGGCAATTACAACAATCATTTAGGAGTCCCACTTACCTTACTTGATGCACCAATAGATAGCGATATTTTAATAATCGAAATGGGTGCAAACCACGTTGGAGAAATAAATGACTTATCTCACATTGCATGCCCTACTTTAGGATTGATAACGAATATCGGAGAAGCTCATATCGAAGGCTTCGGTTCTGTCGAAGGTATTATTCAAGGTAAAACCGAGCTCTATAAATATTTACATAAAACGAATGGTTCAGTATTTATCAATAGAAACGATGAAACATTAATGAAAAAACTCCCTAGAGGAATTGATCATGTGTTTTATCCTTCAGAAAACATAATAATTCAAGACAGCGGATTAAATCTGGAAATCAAATCTTTAGATTCTGGAAAGATTTATAATTCAAGCTTGTATGGCATTTATAATGCAATAAATATTCAAGCAGCTGTTACTATTGGCGAATATTTCAAAATTGATTTGCATAAAATTTTAGAGGCAATAGCCAATTACCACCCAAATATGAACAGATCTCAAATAGTGAGATCAAATGATAATGTTTTAATTATGGATGCCTATAATGCAAATCCAACGAGTATGAAAGAAGCCATTAAAAGCATGGCAGCATTAGAGGGCACTGAAAATAAAGTACTTGTCTTAGGTGACATGAAAGAACTGGGTATAGAAGAAGTTCAGTATCATCAAGATATCGTTGATTTCTTATCTAATTATTCATGGCAGAAAGTTTTTCTTGTAGGGTCATTATTTAAGCAAACGAAAAATAATTCGTTCAACAAGTTTGAAAATGTAGACCAACTCATTCAAAACTATGAAGCTTATCAAGAATCATTAAAAGGAAGTACTTTTTTACTCAAAGCTTCCAGATCTATTCAACTAGAAAAATTTAAAGAAGCTTTTTTTTAATACGATGCTTTAAGATTGAATGACAGAATGTGAAAGTAAAATGTCTGGAAAATCTCCTTTACTAAGATTTAAGTAATCGTTTTCTGAACAAGGGACTTTCTTTCCATTTTCTGGTGAAAGAAACCACCACCTGTTTGTTTTTTCAGATTTATAAAATGTAATAGCATCTTTAAATAGTGGGCTTTCAACAAGGTAAGTATTTATGTTATCAGTTGAATCATCTATGGTTTTAAAAGTTCTACCTTCTAAATAATACCAAACCACAGTTGTAATCATATCCCAAATGTCATTATTGTTTTGTTTTTCTTCTCCATTTATAAAAAGAAAATCGTGTTCCGTAGACAAACCACAATATCTTAATAGTTGACAACACTCATAAATGTCAAGACCTGTAATTCTGGAATATGAAGAATTGCTTTCTTGAACGCGAACAGATGATTTATTAAAGAAAATTGCCTTTGCTGCTCGTAGTGAAGACTCTGCCAAACTGAAATCTTTTCTTAGCTCACTCAAACTGATTGAAAGAGGATGTATTTCATTTGTAAGATGTCGTTGAAAACCGATAGTCTTATATTTTCCTTGACACCTGTTTGCAATAAGATTTGCAGATTCATTAAAAACAGAAAGATACTTTTCTTCTTCTTCATTACCCCCAATATAAATGACACTTGATTCTATAATATTTGCTTCCATAAATTCGATCTTGGAGACTTTGTTAACCACTCCAATTCTAAAATTTAATCCATCGAAGTTATTTTGCATCCCTTTCAAACAATTGAAAAATGAATTTAGGTAGGATTCTTGGCCAAAAACAATGTTTATGCATTCTTTTGTCTCATCATTTTCATTCGAAAGCATCTTATTCGTCAATTGACAATTAGACGTCGTTTCTAAAGCAAAGCTGTCATTGTTTTTGTCGTACCAAGTAATATTCATTTAATAAGTCATTTTTGATTATGAAAATAGGTAATATTCAAACATCAAAAATACTAATACCTGAAAATAAATCCTTTAAATATTACGATTTTTTATAATATAATTTATAATTTAGCGTATTATCTGTAATAATTTCTCTATTTTTTTTGACTTAGAGGGCGTTTTTACAGTAAATATGGTCTCTAGAGAATAATATATGTATAACTACAATTTAAGCCTTATGGTCTCAAAATTGAGAATATTGGCATTTTTACTATGCCTATGTCCCTTGTTGCTAATCAGTCAACAAGAGCAAATGCTTCCTGATACAAGTGAGGTTGAAGAAATAGATGAGTACAAAGATACTTGGACAACACCTGTAATCACTGATGAAATGACTATCGATGAAGAGCAAAATAAAAGCTGGAGGATGGGTGATTACAAATATTCTTCAAAACCAAAGCATTCATGGGAATTTGGATTACATTTTGGTCATTTCGTCTTAGACGGTGATGTAGATAGAATTGTTCCTGGCGGTTGGGGCGTTGGCTTACACTTAAGACGTGCTTTAAACTATGTAGTTTCTCTTAGGGGTTCTGCATTTTATGGAATGACACGTGGGCTTGAAAAACAACCCTATTTACACAGAAATGTTATCAATAAAAATGGTATCGGTGGTGGATTAGTCGAAAATGTATTTGATGCTTATGATCCAGATCAAGGAGGTCCGGGAGCATGGTTTCCTGCATACCAAACACGATACATATCATTTGATATATCAGCTATTATAAATGTTGGAAATATTCTTTTTCACCAAGAAAGGAATAAGTGGAATTTATATGTAGGATTTGGTATAGGCGTTGATACACATGAAGCCCGATTGGATTTATTAAATCAAGAAAATCAACCATATGCAAATTTGATTAATGATGTTGGTTGGACAAGAGAGAAATTTAATACAACAGCAGGAAGGGGTGATATCGCAGAAAAATTGGAAACCATCTATGATGGAACATATGAAACAGAAGGATTTCAAAAAGCTGGTATTTTCAGATTAGGAGATGACCTAAATGTACATTTTGTATTTATTCCTATGGCTGGCGTTTCAAGAAAAATTAATAAGCGAATTAACATTGGAATCGAACATCAAGTTTTTCTTTCTGATAACGATTACTTAGATGGAATAAAATTTAGAACTGCAGCAGATCAGACGAATAATCTAGATATTGGACATTATACCAACATTAGAATCGGATTAAACATTGGCAACTTTAAAAAAGTGACCGAGCCGTTATATTGGTTGAATCCATTAGATCAAGCTTTTAATGACTTAGCAGTAGCAAAAAATCAAACACAATTAGACTTGGTTGATGAAGACAATGATGGTGTCATTGACCTGATAGACCAAGAATTAGATACGCCGGAAGATTGTCCTGTCGATACAAGAGGAATCTTGTTAGACAGTGATGGAGATGGGCTTGCTGATTGCGAAGATCGCGAACCATATTCCAGACCAGGTTGCCAAATTGATGAATTTGGAGTCGCCCAATGTGATGATCCTTGGGGTACTAATGAAGATGAAGTCAATCAACTAATTGACAGCAGACTTGAAGAATTTAAATCTACCTACGCTTCAACAAGCCCAAGTAGTGTATCTAATTATACAGGACCAACAACAACGAAGTCAGGAACGACTCCAGATGGATCAACGTATGTATTGACAATGCCAACTGATGATAATGGCAATATTTTAGCAACTGATAGAGCTGTTAAAACAGTAACTAAAGATGATGGATCTACGTATGACGTCATGCTTCCAGTTGACAGCAATGGAAACTTCATAGCTGGAGAAAATGGCATCAGGACAGGAACGACTCCAGATGGATCTTCTTATGTATTAACATCTCCAGTTGACAGCAGAGGAAACTTTGTTGCCACAGATAAAGCTAAAAAAGTGGTGACTTCTCCAGATGGTTCACAATACGTAATGACTTTACCTGTTGATAGCAACGGGGATTTCAGAGCCACTACACGAGCAACAAAAACTGTTGTAAACCCAGATGGGTCGGGTTACGTGCTTTCTGTTCCTGTTGACGAAAACGGCAACTTTGTAGCTACGGATTCAGCAACAAAAACAGTAGTTAATCCAGATGGATCAGGCTATATCTTGAATCTGCCAGTCGACGAAAATGGAAAATACATAACGACAGATTCAGCGACAAAAACTGTTCGTAAAGCTGATGGCACATCAACTAAAACAACAGTTTCAGTTGATGATAATGGCAATATTATTACATCAGGACCTGAAAGTGTAATTGCCTCTGGCGTAATTTCACCAAATGTACAGACAGATATGGCATCAGCGAAAGATGCTATTCAAAATAGTTCAACATCATCAATGACAACCAAATCTGTTAATGATGACAGATCTCCAGATGTAGTATCACATACAACACATACTGTGGTTACTTCAGGTTGTGGAGATTGGTTCTTGCCAATGATTCATTATGATCTTAACAAATCTAAGATTAAGCCTGAATATTTCAGTCACTTACATAATGTTGCTCAGGTAATGAAAAAG
Source organism: Saprospiraceae bacterium (assembly GCA_013001975.1). Classification (GTDB taxonomy): domain Bacteria; phylum Bacteroidota; class Bacteroidia; order Chitinophagales; family Saprospiraceae; genus RFSX01. Next base: position 11,510 of record JABDKX010000114.1, read on the forward strand.
TGTCCTGAGGTTTGCGTCGTTGCCCAAGGCCATACTGATACCAGAAGTTCTAATGAATACAATAAAGTATTGTCATACATGAGAGCGAAAGCAGCTGTTGATTATTTGACGACAACATATGAAATCGATAGGAGCAGAATCAAATTAATGTACGGTGGTGAAGAGAATCCTATGGTGCTTTCGCCAAGTACAGAAGCACACCACTTTATGAACAGAAGAGTTGAGTTTAGAACTTGTGATGTGAATGATTTTGATATGGTTGCACCTAAAGGCGCAAATAAAACAATGAAGTCTGGAGCAAGTAAACCAGAATTTTATAAAGGGAACAAAACATCTGGTTATTAGTAATCAGTAGTTAAGCATAAACAAAAAAAGGACTCGCTTCATTTGAAGTGAGTCCTTTTTTTATATGATAGAATTAATCTTTTTACTGCAACATTTTTACAGGATTTTCTAAATACATTTTTAATGTTTTTAAGAAAGCTGCGCCTTTAGCTCCATCGACAACTCTATGATCACAAGACAATGTTACCTTCATAATGTTGCCAATCGCAAGTTCGCCATCTTTAACGATTGGTTTCTCAACGATTGATCCAACAGCTAAAATGCAGGCATCAGGTGGATTAATAATAGCAGTAAATTCATCAATATCAAACATGCCAAGATTACTTATAGTAAAAGTATTTCCTGTCATTTCCTCAACTGATAACTTTCTGTCTTTTGCCTTGCCAGCTAAATCTTTAATCTCACTTTTGATCATTGTTAGAGATTTTAAATCAACGTTTCTAACAACGGGAACCATAAGACCTTCATCAATAGCTACGGCTACACCAATATTTATATCTTGGTGGTAGGTGATTTTATCATCAAACCAAGAAGAATTAATAGCAGGATGTTTTCTCAATGCTGCGGCACTCGCTTTGACAACAAAATCATTAAATGATATTCTGACGTCTGCATCTTCATTTATAACTTTTCTTGCCGCTATGGTTGCATCCATATTGATAGCAATAGTCAAATAAAAGTGAGGTGCAGAGTATTTACTTTGACTAAGTCTTTTTGCAATAACTTTTCTCATCTGAGATAGCGGCTTATCACCATAAACACTAGGATCAAAACTACTTTGAAGCATTTGAGGTGCCGAAGGAGTAGGAACGCCATTTTTTATGGCATCATCAATATCTCTTTTAACGATTCTTCCATGCTCACCAGTGCCAACAATATTTGTGATATCTATGCCTTCGTCTGCTGCCATTTTTTTAGCAAGGGGCGAAGCCTTAATTCTACCACCCTCTGTACTTGACGAAGGCGTAGGAGCGGGGGCTACTGGTTGAGAAACGGCGACAGGTTCTGGTTTTGGTTGAGGTGTTTCACTTTTAGTTTCCGTTGCGGGCTCTTCAGATGAGCCATTTGATGCAGCTTTATTGTTTTCACTTTCTATTTCTGCTAATAACGCAGCAATATCTTCACCTTTATCTCCAATTATTGCGATGACTCCTTCTACTGGAACTGGTCCTTGAGGAACTCCAATGTAAAGTAAAAAACCATCATTAAAGCTTTCCAGCTCCATTGTTGCTTTATCGGTTTCTACTTCTGCTAGAATATCTCCTGGTTCTACTTTGTCACCAACTTTCTTTTGCCATGATACGATATTCCCTTCTTCCATCGTATCGCTTAATCTGGGCATTCTTATTACTTCAGCCATATCATTTTTTTATAAGAACACAAATGTAATGTGCTTTGTTAAATTTAGTAGTGAAATTAAGTTTTTGATCCAAAAATCTTACTTAAAAAGTACATTAGATCAGATATTATGCCATTATATTAAAATTATTCTTAATAAGATAGCCTTTTGATTCAATCTTTATCCCTCAATTAACTATTTTTGGTCCATGAAATTTTCGTCTAAAACACTAGAAAAAGCGGTAGAAGCCATGAGTGCATTGCCCAGTATTGGTAAAAAATCTGCTTTGCGCTTAGTTTTACATCTTGCGAATAATAAAGGTGAAAAAAAGAAAAGATTAATTGAAGCTATCAATGCTTTGCAAGATGAATTGAAAATTTGCAAATGTTGTCATAATTATGCGGACACAGAAATCTGTGATATCTGTAATGATCAAGCAAGAAATAAAAAACAAATCTGTGTTGTTGAGTCTGTAAAAGACGTTATGGCTATCGAAAATACGATGCAATTCAGTGGTGTTTATCATATTTTGGGCGGCGTCATTTCACCATTAGAAGGTATTGGGCCAGATGAATTAAATATTGATAGTTTGCTTGAAAGACTCAAAATCCAGGAAGTAGAAGAGTTGATAATGGCCATAAGCCCAACAATAGAAGGTGAAACCACAATTTACTACGTCAGTAAACTTATAGACGATTCCGTTTCTATATCGACAATTGCCAGAGGTGTATCTTTCGGCGGAGAACTGGAGTACGCTGATGAATTAACGCTTGGCAGGTCGATTCAGAGCAGGACGCAATACAATAAGTCCATGTCTCTTTAATATCATATTCAAGTAAGGTTTTTTATTTTTACAATTGTGAATGCAATCAACGCTTATCTAAATGACTAAGATTAGTATTGTCATAGTCAATTATAATGTCAAGTATTTTGTCAAACAATGCTTACAATCCATTTTCAAATCTAAAGTTGAAGCGGAATTAGAGATTATTATAGTCGATAATAATTCTTATGATGGATCTGTAGAAATGATCAAAACTGATTTTCCTGAAGTTAAACTTATAGCTAACAACAAAAATTTTGGATTTGGTAAAGCAAATAACCAAGGATTTGAAATAGCTACAGGTGACTATATTCTGATTTTAAATCCAGATACGATTATTGAAGAAACCACGCTTCAAAAATGTTTGGACTATTGTAGGAAAAATCAAAATGTCGGAGCTATTGGTGTAAAAATGCTTGACGGCGCTGGAAATTATCTTCCTGAATCAAAACGCGGATTTCCAACACCATTGAGATCAATATTTAAACTGCTAGGCGTTTCTAAATTATTCAAAAATTCTCCTTTTATAAATGGATATTATCTTGGAAATTTAGATAACAACAAAACAAATGAAGTTGAAGTTTTAACTGGTGCTTTTATGTTTGCACCAAAGGCTGTCATTGATGATGTGAATGGATTCGATGAGGATTATTTTATGTACGGAGAAGATATTGAGCTGTGTTTTCAAATTAGACAAAAAGGAAAGCAAATAATTTACTTGCCTGAAACAAGTATCATTCATTTTAAAGGTGAGTCTACCAAGAAAGCCAGTATAAATTATTTAAAAAACTTCTATGGCGCCATGTCCATTTATGCGCAAAAACGAAATAAGAAAAACATTTGGATTTGGAAGGCAGTTTTAAACTTAGGTATTTTATTGACGGCATTGGTTTCTGTATTTAAAAAATTGTTCCTTAAAGTTTTGTTACCCATTATAGATTTATTCTTAATCTTAGGATTGGGAAAACTAATTCAAAATCTTTGGGCTAATGTTTATTATAATGACCCAAGCTACTATTCACATGCTAACTTAGGATGGACGTCTGTTGTCATAACGACAGTTCTTGTCGGAGTCTATTATTTATTTGGGCATTATGACAAGCGGTATGAATTCAAGCAACTTCTTTTTGGATTTGTTTTCAGTTTCTTAATTGTATTGTCTTTGTACGCTGTCTTTCCAAGTGAGTGGCGGTTTTCTAGAATAGTGCTTTTAACCTTGCTCTTTTTATCTCCATTTATTCTTTACGCTACGCGCAGAGTTTTTAATTATTTAAGATACAAAACATGGCGATTTAATGTGTTCAAAAACCGGCGAATGGCCATTGTCGGATCACAAGCCTCATTTGATGAAATAAAAAATGTTGTGCTTCATAATTCAAACGAAAGTAAATTAGTTGGAAGAATTTCTCTAGATCAAGTTGGACAATCTTTGGGTTCTGTAAAGGAAATTGATAATATTTTACAATCCAGATTTATAAACGAATTAATCTTTTGCACCAAGGATATTGATACTGAACAGATTTTTAAAATTATGGCATCTGGCGGAAATGAAATTAATTTTAAAATTGCAAGTGATGATAACACAAGTATACTAGGAAGTGATTCGAAAGACCGAGTAGGGGACTGGTACACACTAAATATAGATTTTAAAATAAAGAAGAAAATTCATAAAAGAACAAAACGATTGATAGACATTGTCTTTTCATTATTTGTAATTATTATTTCACCCATACTTTTATTGATTAGTAAAAATAGAAAGACGATCATTCGAAATACTATTAGTGTTTTGATAGGACAAAAAACATGGATTTCATATAACAAGGAAGATAATTATTTCAGCGTTTTACCTCCGTTGAAAAAGGGTGTGTTTAGTTTCGATTCCAAAAGGAAAACACCAAGTCCAGATCAAATTCATCAATCAAATATTTATTACGCGAGGAATTATAATATTTGGATGGAAACGGAACAAATATTAAAAAATATTTTTTAGGATTTCCTTGCTTAGTGATTAAAATTTTGGGAATAAGTTTGATTTCACCTTTCCATTATTTTCAGTGCTCAATATGTATGTCAGATTGTTGACTTTAAGTAATTCAAGATCGCGAATATCACCATCTAAATATAATCCCGACTTATTTGGTGCTACAATAGTAAAAGTACCATCACCACTCCCAATTGCAATGCCTCCTTTGTTTCCGTCATATCTTACTGTTTCTACTTCAACAGGATAATGATTGCCAGCATAAATAAAATCTAAGTTTCCATCATTGTTAAAATCCTTCACTATAAAATCTTTTATACAACCAATTTGCATTTCACGGGGAAGAGATACTTTTTCAAACTGACCCTTGCCACTATTTTCCAAATAGAAATGTTCAAAGTTTTCTATTGTAATATTTAGTGCATTATCCAAGACTTCTTCTGTGTAAATATCAATTAAACTTGCTTTTGCAAATGCATCGTAAGTTTTAAATTTTTCACTTATGAATGGCAATTCTTCAGTTGAACATTCTTTTCCTCTGAGAGGGACTAGCTGATTAGAATTTATTTTGGCTAATACAACATCATGATCACCATTTTGATCTAAGTCGCCTGAAAATATTTGAAAAGGCTTTTTTGACGAGGCTTTGAATTTATTATTTAAGCCTAAATTTCCAATTATAAAATCAATGTCACCATCATTATCAAAATCTCCTTTATCAATTGCCCACAACCATCCAGTTAGATTTGTATTTGAAACAGTTGATTTGGTAAATTGTCCATTGTTGTTTGTGAAGATTGTGGGACCCATCCATTCACCAATAACAAGCAAATCCGTATCTCCATCATTGTCAAAATCTCCACTACAGGCATCTGTAACCATGCCCAATCCTAAGAGGTCTGATGCTAAGCTTTTTGTCATATCTTCTAGTTTTCCCTCATTATTTATCAAAAGCTTAGAATCTGCTCCTTTGGGATATTGGCCTGGAATTGATCTTCCCCCAATAAAAACATCAGAATAACCATCTTTATTAAAATCTGCAATTAGTACTTTTTGACCGTCAATATTTGAGAATGGAAGTGATTGATTGGATCTTGTAAATGTACCTTTACCGTCATTTAAATAAAGCCTATCCGTATTGTTGCCTGTGGATTTTAAATGTTGGCTGCCACCACTTACGATATAGATGTCTAAATCTCCATCATTTTCCAAGTCAAATAAGGCAATATCAAGATCTTCATAAGCTTTGTCTTTTTGAAACGCAGGTTGATTCGAAAACAGAAATTTACCTCCAGATTGGAAAAATACACGCGAAGGTTGTCCGGGTCCACCACCTACAATAACATCTTCAAGATTGTCTCCGTTTAGGTCACCTTTTTTAATAAATGGTCCGTTTTGGGATAACTTATGTGGCAACAGCGCTTGCAATTCATAGTCGTTGAAAGCGTTTTCTTTATGGGTATAATCAATTAGATTTTGCTTCTGATTTGCTTTTGTTTTTGGTTGTGGAATTCTGCGAATATCTTTGCTATTTTTATAATCAACAACTAAAGTTTTATTAATCGCTGGATTTTTAATCAAAGAAGACTCAGTAATATTCCATTGAACGGTTACTGAATCAACGACGTTCGATTTACCCAAACCTGTTTGTGCTATCATTTCACTAGATGACATATAGCCACGACAATTATTAATTGTAGATGATTGAACTTGATTATCAAAGTAAACTTTAATTTGTGCGCCTATTCCTGACGTGTTTTCCTGTGGCCCTTTTAATTTTATCTTGATAAAATTATTTGATGGGCCATCTGCCGTTTTGTTTTCAAAAATAGAAGCAATTGCATTTGTATTATTGATGACGAGATCCATATCACCATCTTTATCTAAATCTCCATATGCCATGCCAGTCGAAAATCCTTTTTGTGAAAATCCGGCTTCAGTTGAAATGTCTTCAAAATTGAGTTGGCCATGATTTTTATAAATAAAATTACTGATGGGTGTAGACGGAATTCTAGATAGGACTTCTGTGAAATTATGTTTGTTAACGCTGAAGTTGCCTGATGATAAATTTGTATTTATAAAATCATTGTTTCTCAGGTCTCGAAGTAATCCATTTGAAATTACAAGATCATTATGACTGTCTAGATCCAAATCAACAAACAACGGTGACCAACTCCAATCGGTATGGCTGATATTCAAAAAATGACCTATTTCAGAATAAGAGCCATTCGCATATCCCAGATGGAGGTTGTTAACTGGATATTGAAAATAGTTGCCCTTCTCAACCAAATCCCAAAACTTTTCAGGTTGCATGGATTTCATATTTGTTTTGGACCTGTAGTGATCTCCAAATGCCATATCTAATGTTATGAAATCAAGAATGCCATCGTTATTTATATCTGAAATGTCAGACCCCATGCTGTAATAAGAGGTGTGATTCAGTCTTTGAGATATTTCATTTATAAAATCACCATTGCCCTGATTGATATAAAATTGATCACCCTGATCATAATCATTACATAAATAAATATCTATTTGACCATCATTATTAAAATCTGAAGTAATGGCACTTAGACCATAACTCCTATTCGCTAATTTTTTATCTGTTGTGACATCAACAAATTTTCCATTGTCATTGCGATATAATTTATCTGAGAAAGGTAGTTTTTTTAAAGTTTCGGGATTGGCAAGCATAGAAGCATATTGATCCATGGGTTGATTAACCAAATACATATCTAAGTCCTTATCATTATCAGCATCAAAGAAATTGGCTTGAATAGAATATCCATCATCATCTATTCCATATGCTTTTGCACTTTCAGTAAAAGTTAGGTCACCATTGTTGATGAATAGTTTATTTGCCCGAACGCCTCTTTGAAGCAAGAAGAAATTTTTACAAACATAAATATCCAACAAGCCATCATTATTGATGTCAACCATCGTTACGCCTGTTGACCACAATTTATCTTGAATGCCAGAACTACCACTGATGTCTCTAAATTTGAGATTTCCTAAATTGAGATATAGTTTATCACTGACCATATTGCCACTAAAATATAAATCTGGTAATCCATCATTATTAATATCACCAATGGCGACGCCAGCACCTTGATAAATGAAATTCCAAATAAAGGCATGTAGTCTTTCGTTTTCTTTTATTGTATTTTGAAAATGAATATTGGAATGACTTGGAAGGACTTGTTCCAATTTTATTTGATCGATAGGATTATCCTTTTTCTTTTTCTCTGAATACGATTGATCTTGGTTACAATTTATAAAAAAGATCATGCAGCAAAAGAGAACAATGCCATAAAGTCGGTGATTGTGATCTAAAAATAACTTCATTTGAATCATTTCGATTACTAAAGTATTATTATTTTTTGAATGGCATGATTTTGCATTTATTGGCTTTATTGAAAAATACTTTGCGCTTACGGACTTCTATTGTATTTTCAGCAAATTGAATTTAAAAGAAGAATGGATTTAATAAAAGAAATAAAGAAAAAATCGAATGCCTATTATAAGCGATTGGTTGAAGTGCGGAGACATCTTCATGCAAATCCTGAATTGTCATTTAAAGAAAAAAACACAAGTGCTTTCGTTAAACAAGTTTTAAATGAATTCAAGATTCCTTATACTGATGGCTATTGCAAATATGGTATAGTAGCTGAAATTAAAGGCTCAAAAAAAGGTGATGTTATTTATCTGAGGGGCGATATGGATGCTTTACCAATTAAGGAAACAAATAATGTTGATTACAAATCAAAAGTTGAAGGCGTTATGCATGCTTGCGGGCATGATGTTCATACCACATGTGTCTTAGGTGCGGCCATAATTTTAAATGAACTTAAGAAACACATAAAAGGAAGTATTAAAATTATTTTTCAACCCGGAGAAGAGAAATTACCAGGAGGTGCTTCAATAATGATAAAAGAAGGCGCGATTAAAAATCCTAAAAAATCAAAAATATTAGCACAACATGTCCATCCACCATTGGAAGTCGGTAAGGTTGGTTTTCACGCTGGAGAATATATGGCTTCTGCCGATGAGATTTATTTAGAAATCATAGGAAAAGGAGGCCATGCAGCATTGCCTAGTAATTTTATTGATACCATCTTAGTGGCTTCTCAAGTCGTCTCAGCTTTACATACTGTTGTTTCACGTTTTTCTGACCCCAAAGTACCAACTGTTTTAAGTTTTGGAAAGATCTTTTCAGATGGTGGCGCAACTAATATCATTCCTGAAAAGGTGCATATTTTAGGAACCTTAAGAACAATGGATGAAGCGAATCGGGTGAAACTTCATAAAGTAATTAAAAAACTGGTTCAAAATACCGTCAAATCTTATGGCGCGAAAGCCAAGGTCAATATCAAATACGGATACCCTACACTTTACAATGATATTGGTCTGACTGAATCATCCATTTCTCATGCGCAAGATTTTCTGGGGTCTAAGAATGTTGTTATGTTAGAGAAGCGCATGACAGCGGAAGATTTCTCATATTTTTCTCAAATGATGCCAGCTTGTTTTTACAGATTAGGTACAGGAAATAAAGCTAAAAATATTACTTCTCCTGTGCATACATCAACCTTTAACATAGATGAAAGGGCTATTAAAGTCGGTACTGGGCTGATGGCCTATTTGGCTTTGAAAAATAGCCAATAATGGGTTAAAATTAACATATTAATAAAATATGTTATTTGTAAACAACTTTATATTAGTATTATATACATTATTATAAATTTTAATGTATTTTAGCGTTTCATATAATAAGATAAGAAAACTATGGCTAAAATACTCATTGTTGATGATGATCAGAGCATAAGAAGAACGCTTAAAGACATTTTAGAATTCGAAAAATACGATGTTGATGAGGCTGAAGATGGGCTGACTTGCATAGTAAAAGTTAAGCAAGAAAAGTATGATGTCATTATTTTGGATATCAAAATGCCCAAAATGGATGGGATGGATGCCATAGACAGACTTCAAGACTTATATCCAGATATTCCTGTTATCATGATCAGTGGTCATGGAGATATCGATACAGCTGTTGAAGCTGTAAAAAAAGGAGCGTTTGATTTCTTATCCAAACCACCAGATTTAAACAGACTTTTAATTACTGTTAGAAATGCATTGGACAAATCATCTTTGATTGTTCAGAAGAAAAAATTACAGAAAAAAGTCCGAAAATCGAAGGTGGCAGAGATCGTTGGGTCTTCCCCAGCTATCAATATGATTAAGCAAACAATAGAAAAAGTTGCACCAACTGATGCCAGAGTTTTAGTTCAAGGTCCAAATGGATCAGGTAAAGAATTGGTTGCGAGATGGTTACATGAAAAAAGTGGGAGAAAGACAGGACCTATCATTGAAGTAAATTGTGCTGCCATTCCTGCTGAATTAATCGAATCAGAATTATTTGGGCATGAAAAAGGATCATTTACTTCTGCCCACAAGCAACGCATTGGTAAATTTGAGTTGGCAAATAAAGGAACACTATTTTTGGATGAGGTGGGTGATATGAGTTTGAGTGCCCAGGCAAAAGTACTGCGTGTACTGCAAGAGAGTAGAATTATGCGTGTAGGTGGTGAAAAGCAGATAGGCGTTGATGTTAGAGTTGTAGCTGCTACAAATAAGGATCTTCGAAAAGAAATAGCTAAAGGTAATTTCCGAGAAGATTTATTTCACAGATTGGCTGTAATAATAATGCATGTTCCTTCATTAAATGAAAGAAGAACTGATATTCCAGACTTAGTTGAACACTTTAACGGTCAAATATGTAAAGAATATGGTGTTGCACCTAAAGGCATTGATGCCAATGCAATGAAAGAGTTACAAAGTATTAATTGGACAGGTAATATTAGAGAGTTACGCAACGTTGTAGAGAGGTTAATTATACTGAGTAAAGAAAAAATTACAAAGAAAGATGTCATCGATTACGCTGTTTCTTTAAGTAATAGAAGAGATAGCTTGCAGGATTTATTTGATAAGTTTAATAGTTTTGCAGAATTGAGAACATATCTTGAAAAAGAATTTGAAAAATATAAGGGCGTTTTAGCATAAAATAATCAGCAATATATGAGTACGGAGAACAACTTAAAAAAGTGGACAAAGATAAAAGGGGAGAACTCATGGACAATGTTCAAAGTAATCGCAGAGTTTGTAGATGGTTTTGAAAAACTTAACACCCTTGGACCTTGTATTTCTATTTTCGGATCTGCACGTACCAAGCCAGATCAAAAGTATTACCAACTAACGGTCGAAATTGCTCGTAAACTAGTAAAAGAAGGTTTTGGCATTATCAGTGGCGGTGGTCCAGGAATAATGGAAGCTGCCAATAAAGGTGCTCATTTAGAAAGCGGTTTATCTGTTGGATTAAATATTGAGTTACCGTTTGAACAATCTGGAAACCAATACATCGATCCTGACAAAAACTTAGATCACAGATACTTTTTCGTAAGAAAAGTGATGTTTGTCAAATATTCTCAAGCATTTGTTGTAATGCCTGGGGGATTTGGAACATTAGATGAGCTTTTCGAAACGCTTACACTTATACAAACAGACAAAATATCAGATGTGCCTATTATTCTTGTAGGTTCTGATTTTTGGACTGGACTTATTGCTTGGGTTAAATCAACCGTTCTTGGTGAGTTTAATAACATCGCAGCTAAAGACCTTGATTTAATTCCAATAGTTGATTCTTCAGATGAGGTTGTAAAAATTATAACTGATTACTATGGTGACTCTTCTGGCAATATCCTTGAACCAAACTACGAGCTCTAGGAAACTTGGCTCATCTTATGAATGTGTAATACACCATAAGAAAAAGCAATTCTTACCATATCAGCTCCATTTTTTGCATCTAACTTTTTAAGAAGATTTCTTCTATAAGTTATTATGGTATGTGGAGAAAGATGAATTTGGGTAGATATTTCATTAGAATGAAGTATTTCATAATTTGAGTTATCAATTGATAGTATCAAAAGATGAAAAAGGTAAACACTTGGTCAGAAAAATATCTTTAGTCAGTTATGATCCATCTGATGCCCATACGAAATTTGGCATCAAACTGTGGATAGTTTATGATTTGATAGTGTACCTCTTTTTGAATGGCATCAACGACATTGTTGTATCTGAAAAAGATTCTGAAATCATCAACTTTAAAGACACCATATAATTCACTGTAGGGGTAAAACTCATTTTCTTGATCTGTTGGGTAGAATCCACCAATAATCGGCATATAGTTTATAGCACCATCATATCGTGTATTATAAAACAACACACCTATTTTAGCTAATAACCTTTTTTTAAATAAATGACTCTGCAGATATAAATTATGTTGGGAGTAGAAAGTGGGTAATTGATAAATATTGTCAGTAAAAGTTTGATATACACCAGAGTTTTCCAAGCCAATAAATTTCCAAAATAATCTTTGTTTTATGGTTGCTTGAAAATATTCAGTTGATCCATCTAGTTGGTCAAACAATGCATTTTTATTCAGATATATCGGTTTATCAAGCAGTCCACTGTTTATTTCAAAACTCAACCCTAAAGATTGTAATGATAACTTACCACCTAGATGAAGGCTATTAAATTTCGAAAAATCATTCTTGTAAGCTAATTGACTCGTGATGTAAATCTCTTCTTGAATTAATGAAGGATCAGTTCTAAGAATATTGGTGTAGAGATCAATTTCAATTTGCTTTATGGGTGTGATATTAAGATTGCCTAGCAACTGAAAATTACCTGCATTTTGACCAACTCCTAAGTGCGCACGTCCTTGTAATTGACTGACGTTTCCGATCTCATAATTTATTTTTGCTGAAAGTGCAAGGTCGTGTTTTAGGGAAGTATCGAAACTGTTATTGTAGGATAGCAAATTGTAGTTTATACCCAAGCTCAGATCAAATTGCTTTGATTTAAAACTGACATCCAATTGATTGATCAACCTGTTTATTTTATTTATAAACCGGACGCCTCTTGTGTCCGTTAAAAAATTTGAATAAACCAATGAATCTTGCGATGTTGATGCACCTTCATCTCCGTATCTGTAAAACCCATGCTCAAAACTTACTTGGTGATGCAATTCAAATTTTTCATTTTTTGTAAGCCAAAAATTATCCATGGCATATGTGAAGTGTTGGTGACGAGTCACACCTTGGCTTGAAAGTAGAGTAGGAGCTGACCCTCTAGGATTTCTTATTGATCCTGTAAAAATGCCATTTAAATCGTAGGCCATGGTATCGATACCACCACTGTGCAATTCATTGAAATTATTAGCCAAAAAACTGATAAACAGATTATGTTTTTTTTCTTCGTTTTTCTTCCAGTAACCAACAGCCAACGAAGTTGCTTTTGTCTCTTGTGACGGATAAAAACCTTCTTGTTTAATCCTGTCAAAATCTATTGAAAGATTGACATCATTCGCAAAATTTCTTGTGAAGGTGGCTTTGACTTCAAAATTATCTTGACCAGCTAATGGTGAAAAAGATAAGTCATTAAATGGTCTGTTTATATCATAATATTTTATAGAGTTCAGATCTTTTTTATATAAGTCGTATTGATGAAATCCGACGTCTGTAAAAATATCTCTTGTTGGTTTGTATACAATGGGCAATTGTGAAGATCCATAGTTTCCTAAGTTCAATGCCGCAGTTTCAAATTGCCTATGCTTAGCAAATATTTCAAAACCTAATAATGTGGTATCTTCAAACGCAACTTTTTGTGAAATGTCTCTAAGTTGAATATAATTAACGTAAGGCTCTTCTAACTCAAGTTGATTTTCAGTGTTAGAAGCGGAACTGCCACCAGCTCCTCGTGTAACGAAATCTGGTGGATTCTGTGAAAATCCTGTTTGAAAGTTTGCAAAAACTAAAAAAAGCAAAAAATATATTGAAGTCTTTTTATTCAAAATGAAATGAGCTTATCTGAGTTTTTATTAATAGCTGTGGCATAATAGAACATGAACTGCATTTATTCAAGACATATTTTAATTGTGCAAGTTAATCTTATTATAATTTTTTACGATAATAATGTTGAAGGATTTAAATTGCAGTGATTTTCATTTATAAATCATAAAATTATCATAATGAAATTGAAATCTCTTTACAAGTTAGAAAAGAAAGCAAAGGAAGTATGGATTGTCTCTCCTGACCTCTACTATGATACAGAAAATGATGAATTTAAAAATATTGTAACGCACAATCTTCATAATAATACGAAGTATCGGTACATTGTTCCCAACACCAGATCTGTTATAAAGCATTTGAATAAATACCAAAAAGATCAGACGATTCCAAAAGATTTGACCAAAGAGATGTTTCTTTTATTGCCTCCTTCAGAATTTAATCCTTTTTTAAATGAGTTGGCAATTTATGATCCCAATGGGAGCAAACCAGTAGCTTGTTTGGCTGTTTGGCGAGATTGCAATGAATCAGACGAAGTACTTAGTTTTGATAAGGACATGACACTTGAACTGGTAAAGAGATTTAAAACATTATGGAAAAAGTATAAAAGAGAAAATCCATAATTCAGAATAAAAAAAGACGTATAAATTTATACGCCTTTGCTATTATTAAATCAATTTCTTGCTAGTTTATTTTTTTTTGGTTCTTACCTGATCCAATTGTTTTTTCTTTCATAGCTTCTCCCAATTGTTGCGAAGTTGCAAAGGAAGTTACCATTTGTGTCAACATATCTGAACCAGAAGTAGGTGAGTTAGGTAGTAAAATAATATTACTGTTAGAATTCTCACCCATTGATTGTAGTGTATCATAATGTTGCGTCACCACAATTAAAGCAGAGGCTTCTTGACTGTTGATTCCAACATTATTTAATACTTCAACACTTTCTTCAAGTCCTTTGGCAATCTCTCTTCTTTGATCAGCTATACCTTGACCTTGTAATCGTTTACTTTCTGCCTCGGCTTTCGCTTTTGCTACAATTCTAATTCTTTCTGCTTCACCTTCATATTCTGCTGCGATTTTTTCTCTTTCTGAAGCATTGATTCGATTCATCGCTTCTTTAACTTGACTATCAGGATCAATGTCGGTTACTAACGCTTTAACAATATCGTATCCATAGTCATTCATAGCTTGTTTTAATTCATTTTGAATGGCAACCGCAATGTCATCTTTTTTGACGAAGACATCATCTAATTTCATTTTTGGAACTTGTGCACGTACCACATCAAAAACATATGCTGTGATTTGATCATGCGGATTTTGAAGTTTGTAAACCGCTTCAAAAATCTTGTCTCTTAAAACTAAGAACTGCACTGATATTTTCATTCTTACAAATACATCATCAAATGTTTTCGTTTCAACTACAACATCTAATTGTTGAATTCGAAGATTTACTCTTCCAGCAAGTCTGTCAATGAATGGAATTTTAAATTGTAGACCAGAACTTCTGATACTGTTGAACCTTCCAAACCGTTCAACTATAGCAGCTGTTTCTTGTCTTACAGTAAATAATCCTAATAATAAGGTTATAACGGCAAAAAATCCAATGGGGATCAATAATTCTAAAGGCATATTTTTTTGTTTTTAATTTATATTAATTGGTCGTTCTTATATATAACATTAGGTGAATGAAGATAATTCAATTTTAATATTTTCTTCTACCAAGTCTCAATGATTTATAGTTAAAATTTATGATTCTATCTGCCAAATTTATCAAGAATGATCAATTTTAGTAATTAACAACTATTTAAGGAGTTGAAATCGCTATAGTTTGGGAGTCTTTTTATCTTTGCGCAATAAATTTGAACTATGTATAAATTAAGGAGTGCTGCATATGTGTTTTCTTTCGCATTAATATTGGCGTCTTGTGGGGATGACAAAAAAACCAAATCGCCAGTTGAGAGCGAGAAGACTGAAACAAATGCTGATCAATTGAGCGAAAATAATGATTCACATAACCACAAAGTGGACAGCCATGATGGTCACGATCATGACGGCCATGATCATGAAGGTCATTCTCATGTGACCAAACCTAAGGCAATAGAAAACAATACCAGAGTTAGAGTCCCTGCTGAAAAGAAACCTGCTGATCCTACCAAATTTGTTCAACCTGAAAACAATCCTGTTCAAACAAAAGAGGAGATGCAAGTTGAATTTCAAAATAAAATGCAAAGTGCAGTGTTAAACCTTCCTGAACCATGTGGATTGTTGACAGATGACTTTATTGGAAAAGTTATAGGTGTGGATAAAAACGCAATAACCTTGAAAGATGGATCAAGTCCTGCAACGCCTTATGCCAGATCATGTTTTTTTAGATGGGATCACTTAGGGACACCTAATTCAGGAGTGTTAATTCAAGTACAAGATAACCCAGTTCCTGATGAATTTCCAGATTGGGCTCCCTATTATATCCAAGCAAAAAGAAATCAGGGAGAGAAATCACCAGATGGCAGTTTAAGTTATAAATATAAAAAATTAGATGGTCTGGGGGTTGATGGTGCCTATAGTTTTGAGCTTCACAGATATCTATGGAGAGACGCTAAGAATTATGTTTACCTAATTGCATTTAACCTTCCTTCAACAGAAGGAGAAGAACTTGAGTGGGCAAAAAAATTAGGAGCTGAAGTGATGAAAAATGCAAAACTTTAGGAATAAATGCTCAGGTCTCTAAGAATAGAAAACTACGCTATAATTGAAAAGGTATCTCTTGATTTTGATGATACCCTAAATATAATTACTGGTGAAACAGGTGCTGGTAAATCAATAATTCTTGGGGCTCTAGGGTTGGTTATGGGACAAAGAGCGGATACCAAAGTATTATACCATGATACTTCAAAATGTATTGTCGAAGCCACTTTTAATAAATATCCCAAATCAATCGATGCCATTTTATCGGAAGCAGATTATGATATAGAAGAAGAATTAATAATACGAAGAGAAATTGCACCTTCAGGTAAATCAAGGGCCTTCGTCAATGATACGCCTACCAAATTAAGTTTTCTCCAAAAGATTACGGTTGATCTGATTGATTTAAACTCACAGTTCGAAATCACTGAAATCCAAAACCCCAAATTTCATCTCAATATAATAGATGCCTTAGCAGGCAATGCATCAATCCTCTTAAAATATAAATCCCTTTATAGAGATTATAAGAAGAAGACAAAAGATTTAGAAGAATTGCTGTCTTTGGAAAACAACCTTATTAAGGAAATGGATTTTATAAAGTTTCAATTTAACGAATTAGATAAAGTAGGTCTTGAAGAGGGAGAATTAAAAAAGCTGGAATCGGAATCTTCATTATTAGAAGGTGCAGAAGATATCCGTATCCTAATGGAAGAATCTAAATTTTTATTAGCTGAATCAGACTCCAATGTCAAAGAAGTCGTAGAACAATTATATTATAAATGGCAATCTTTTGAAAATGCAGATCCTGAAATTAAATCAGGCTTAGATTGTTTTAATCAAATACTTGAGAGTTTTGAAGAATTAATAGCTAAGGCCGAAAGTATTGTTGGCAAAGCCGAATCTAATCCTAAAAGGTTACACGAAATTCAAAATCGTTTAGATTCTATTTATTCGTTGCAGCGCAAACATAATGTACAAACAGTCGAAGAATTAATTGCGATTTATAATGAGTACGCCGCCAAAATTTCATCCTTTGACAATAGTGAAGTCGAAAAGGAAAAGATCAAAAACGATATTGAAGTTTTAAAAGATAATTTAAATAAGATAGGGAGCAGTCTGACTTCAAGCCGAAAGAAGGTATTTTCGAAATTAGAAAAGGAAGTCAATAATAAATTAGATGACCTATCTATGTTGTCTTCAGAAATAAAAGTGCATCATGAACTGTCAACAACATTTAAATCTGATGGTTTAGATGAGATAAGTATTTTGTTTAAAGCCAATAAAGGAGGAGCGTTTTTGCCAATCAAAAAAGTAGCTTCTGGTGGAGAAAGTTCAAGATTAATGCTAAGTATAAAATCAACGGTTGCGCATGTAATGCAATTACCTACAATGATTTTCGATGAAATTGATACTGGAGTTTCAGGTGATATTGCCGGTAAGATGGGAAATATTTTGAAAGAATTATCCAATAACCATCAAGTCATTTCAATCACCCACTCACCCCAAGTTGCCTCAAGAGCAGTTAAACATTTCTTCGTTCATAAGGAGGATAAGAAGAAAAGAACAGTTACCCATGTAAGTGTTTTATCAGATGATGAAAGGATCAATGAAATTGCAAAAATGTTAAGTGGAAACCCACCAACAACATTCGCACTCGAAAATGCCAAAGAACTTCTTGATAGTTAGGAATTGTCATTCTACTACCTTCTAGATAAATAATTGATTAAATTCGCCACTCTAAACGTATAATTATGTCAAACGGATTGTTAAAAGGAAAAAAAGGAATCATTTTCGGAGCATTAGATGAAAATTCAATAGCCTGGCATATTGCTGAGAGAGCTGTTGAAGAAGGTGCAGAAATAGTTCTAACCAATGCTCCCGTAGCCTTAAGAATGGGTGCTATTAATGAATTGGCTGAAAAATGTAATACAGAAGTTATTCCAGCTGATGCAACTTCGGAGGAGGATTTAAATAACTTGCTTGACAAGGCTATGGAGAAGTTTGGAGGAAAAATGGATTTCATCTTGCATTCGATTGGAATGTCTTTAAATGTTAGAAAAAAGAGAGAATATACGAATATCAAGTATGATTGGATGCAGAAAACGTTTGATATTTCTGCAATATCTTTTCACAAATTGATGCAATGTGCTTATAAAAAAGATGCAGTAAATGAATGGGGTTCTATTTTAGCAATGACATATATTGCTGCTCAAAGAACATTTCCAGATTATAGTGAAATGGCAGAATCAAAAGCTTTACTTGAATCATTTGCAAGAAGTTTTGGATATCACTGGGCCAAGAAAAATAAAGTAAGAATAAATACTGTCAGTCAAAGTCCAACGATGACTACAGCGGGCAGTGGAGTTAAAGGCTTCCAAGAATTCTATGATTATAGTAATAATATGTCTCCTCTAGGAAATGCAGACGCAGCTTCTTGTGCAGACTATTGCATTACTTTATTTTCTGATTATACACGCTATGTGACTATGCAAAATCTTTATCATGATGGTGGGTTTTCGAACATGGGTATGAGTCCAGATGTTCTTAATATGTAATTCGTTGTTAATCAGCAATTTAAGATTTAATATTTTTAAATATTTGTTGATAATAATGTATAATAATTGTGTTTAATATATTGAAGATAGTATCTTTGTGAAGACGAAGAAACTCAAAGCTGTTTAAGGCAGCAAAGTATAATAAACTCAATCTCATATTATGAACCTAAATTCATTTAAGACTTTAGCTCTTTTTATATTTTCCCTATTCCTTATTCCAAATGCAAACTCACAGTGTGGCGGCCTTCATATCGCAGGTGTTTTTGATGGACCTTTAACAGGAGGTGTCCCTAAAGGTGCTCAGGTATGTGCGCATGCGGATATTGCTGATTTAAGTATTTATGGATTAGGTTTTGCCAATAACGGTGGTGGTTCCGATGGCATCGAATTTACTTTTCCTGCAATCTCTGTAACCGCAGGAGAATGTTTTACAGTTGCTACAGAAACAACAAATTTCACTTCCTTCTTTGGGTGTGCTCCTGATTTTATTGATACTGATGCTGCCATCAATGGAGATGATGCTGTTGAATTGTTTTGTAGTGGAATTGTTGAAGATTTATTTGGAGACATTAATACTGATGGTACTGGACAACCTTGGGAGTATCTAGACAGCTGGACTGCAGCTACAGATGCAATGGCTGAGCCAGTATTCAATATTGCTAATTGGAGTTTTGGTGGTCCAAACGCTTGGGACGGTGAAACATCAAATGCTACTGCAGCTGTGCCTTACCCTAACATGGTTTGTTCTGCTTGCAGCATAGACATGATTACAGCAGGAACCCAAACTACGTGTGATCCAAACAACAATACATATAGTCAAGAAATAACGGTTACTTATACAGATCCACCAAGTACTGGAAACTTATCAATTAATGGTCAAACATATCCAATCAGTGGAAGTCCACAAGTTATTAACTTAACAGGTTTAACTTCCGATGGAAATCCTGTTACGGTTGATGCCTTTTTTGATGCAAATTCAGTATGTGGACTGGTCGTTAATGACTTATTTACTGCTCCTGCAAGTTGTGTAGCTGCTGCTCCTGTTTGTGAGATCTCTGGAGTTTTTGCTTCAAACTATGCATGTAATGATGACAATACGGTAAACTTAGATATCTGTTTTAATTATGCAAATCAATTGTCAGGAAATGTAAGTATTGAAATAGATAATGTATTATATGGTACATTCCCATACCCAAGTACTTCGCCAGGATGTATTAGTGTTACAAATATTATCAGACCAGCATCTGGTTCTATCAATATTACTGTATATGATGCAGCTGCATCTGCAGGAGGTGCTGTTTTCCTAAGTGAATTTCACTATGATAATACAGGAACAGATACTGGAGAATTCATAGAAGTTTCTGGTGTTGCTGGGACAAACTTAACTGGTTACTCAGTTGTTCTTTATAATGGTAATGGAGGAACCTCTTATGGTGTTTTTCCTCTTTCAGGTAATATAACTGATGGCGGTAACGGATGTGGAACTTTCTTAATCAATCTTCCACCTAATGGATTACAAAACGGTAGTCCAGATGGTGTCGCACTTGTTGATGCATCTGGCAGCGTAGTTGAGTTTCTATCTTATGAAGGAGCCTTCACAGCAACAAATGGACCTGCTGCTGGAATGATGAGTGTAGATATAGACGCAGAAGAAGTAAGTTCTTCGCCAATTGGATCTTCAGTTTCACTTATGGATTCAGGATGGGAATTCTCAAGTACAAATACTGCTGGAATGTATAACCCTGATCTTTCTTGTTTAACCCCTTGTGTAGGAACATCAACTTATCCAATTCCAAACATAGGACCAACTTTCTTGTGTCCAGGCGATAAAGTTTTACAAATGGAACCAGGTCTTTGTGGCGAGATTACAAGAATTGCAACTCCTGAAGTATTAGATGATTGTGGCGGATTTACAGTTACGCAGTTGGCTGGACCTAGTGGGGATGATTTTATTGACATATTTAATTCTCCATATACATATTCTTATTTGGTAACAGATTCAGATGGAAATACCTCTGAATGTATGTTTAATGTAGAAGTGACGCCATATCAAAATCCAACAGATGTTTTAACTTGTAATGATCAAGTTCATATTACTGTTAATACTTTATGCGAAGCGGATTTTACTGCTGACATGATGTTAGAAGGAGGTCCTTATGGATGTTACGATTCATATTTGGTCTCTTCAGAATTGGTGTCCGGTGAAACGAATATTTTTGAAGTCACTATCACAGACCCTATCACAGGTTTATCTTGTTGGGGTAACGTTATTGTAGAAGATAAAACTGATCCTATAATTGATTGTGAAATTTGTCCAGAGATAAATGGAACAGATGCAAGTCAATATGATGAAGAATGTTTGTTATTATGTTACGAGCAACCAATACTTCAATTAAGATATGATGATAGATTAAGAGATGATCTTATCCAAGAAGATTATGAAGATTTTGCTGATGATGCAATGTCAGATAATTGTAGTAATTGGAATGAAAATGAAGTAAGTTTTTACGATTCTTATGAATCTTTAGGAGCTTGTGAAGGTACCAGATTAAAAAGAACATGGACAGTTGGTTTTACTAAAGCTGACGGTTCTAAAGGATCAGTAAGTTGTACTAGAGAATATTTCTTTGCTCCAATTGCTTTATCAACAGCTAGAGAATATAATCAAGATCCATTAACTGGACAATACATAATTGAACCTATTGAAGATACATTAGTATTACCGCCAGCTAGTATCTCGCTGCCTTGTGGTGTTGATGTTTCTCCTGAAGGAATAGCAGCCTTTTTTGACAATCCTTTATCAGTTGATAGAGATACTGATGATAATGGTGTTGATCCAGATGAATTAGATATAGACTTGGTTGTTGAAAACCATGAAGGTTACGCATGGGGATATCCTCACTATTACCAAGATGGTGTAGGATCAGGTGGTCCTCACGCTCAAAAAATTGACAATGAAGTATGTAGTTTAATTTCAGGATATACAGATCAAGAAATTGATGCTTGTGCTCCAGGTTGTGGTGGTAATAGAAAAATATTACGAACGTGGTTAATCTTAGATTGGTGTACAGGTCAATTTACTGAATATGGACAAATCATAAAATCACAAGATACCAACGGTCCGCAATTAAGTGTCCCTAGTACGTTTGCAAGTGTAGATCCTTGGAATTGTACAGCAGCTGTTAACCTTCCTGCACCTGAGCACATTGCTGATGATTGTGATGCAAACATTACATACTATATCGGTGCCACAGGAGGTCTTACTGTAACTGGTGATGCAGAAAATGGATTTGTTTTACATGATGCTCCTTTAGGTACACATACAATAGAATATCTATCTGAAGATTGCTGTGGTAATATTGGAACAGCAACTATGCAAGTAACAGTTGTTGATCATACAAGTCCAGTAGCAGTAAGTAAAGAATTTATCGTAATTAGTTTAACAAACGTTGGCAACACAGTAGATGAGTTCCAAGGATTTGCTAAGATATATGCAGAAGATATCGATAATGGAAGTTATGATGGTTGTACAGGTGTTTCTTTAGAAGTAAGAAGAACTCCAGTATGTGATGCAGCAGATGCACAATGGGGACCATTTGTAACATTCTGTTGTGAAGACCTTCAAGGAGGAGGATCAGCAGAGATCAATGTTGAATTAAAAATAGAAGATGAATACGGTAACGCAAACATCGTTTGGGCGACTGTATTATTAGAAGATAAGTCAGGAACAATTCCTGTAATTCCACCTCATATGTTCTTAACATGTGATATGGATTATAATGATTTCAGTATCACAGGAGG
>JABDKX010000122.1 GCA_013001975.1 Saprospiraceae bacterium
CCTATATAAAACTTCTCTTGTGATGGATGTGTTTCAATTTGATAAAACTGTATAATGTCATTGTCTTTAAAAAAGGCGTTGTTATCTTGGTTAATGTTATTCCACGATCCTTCATTTAAAAGATAAACGCCTTCTCGTCCAAAGTCATCAAATAGGTTTTCTGTAACCCCGCCAGAGGCAACATACACTCTGTCGTCTTTAATGTCTATATCGGTTGCGTCAATATTAAAGGGTCCTTTAAATGATTCTTTTTGGCAACTTCCATTTTCATCCAGATATCGGATACTTTTCCACTCATCAGCAAAAAATATTCTTCCTCTTTCATCAATAGTAACATCCAGCAAACGGTTCGTGCACGTATTAACTTCATTTATTAGCGATCCAAAGTTGTCGAAAAATAAAAGCCGGCTTTTCGAACTGTTATCTTTTTGTCCTAAAATCCAGTCACCATCAGTTGCTTTTAAAAATATTGTTTTAAATGACGGATTCGTATTTTGATACACGAGATTAAATGTTTCGAAATCATCGCTTACATAAACTTCTGTATCGGTTGCAATATACATTTGGTTGTCGAGCACCAGTACTGCTTTTGCTTTATAGTCTACCGGCAATCCTGTTACTGCCTTATCCCATGTACTGAAAGCGTTAGGAAACTGTGCGTTTTCATAATCTAAAATAAAAACACCATTGTCACCTACTATTGTTAAGTACTTTTCATTACCACTGACATCTGAAACCAACTGTCCTGCATCTAAGGTAAAACCAAAATCGTTCCCTTGTAAGTTGTATTGAATCAATCCAAATCCTGTCGCCATATACAGCCATTCTTCGTTTTGGACAAACAGTTTATTGATTTTCCTATCTATAAAATTTGTGTTGTTTTTAATATCGAAAACTGGAAAAACATTGTTTCCTTGGACAAGGTCAATGGTACTGTTTTCATATGCGATGATAAGTTGATCATTAAAATTGTCATATATAATTTCAGAAATACCCGTTTCTGTAAGCCCATCAATTTTTGATAAGAATTCGATACTCATCTCTTCTTTATCAATTGTAAAAATGGCTTCGTTGGTCGCGTAGATTATTTTCTCATCACTTTGTGTCACCCCACTTGCTTGGTTGTGTGGCAAATATGACGCCCACTGACCTATTTCAATGTCACTTTGAGAAAAAGCAACCTGAATTTGAATGAATAAAACCAGTGAAAAAGTAAGCTTAAGTAATTTCATTATTGGCAAATGTCTCATTTTTGCTCGGTAAATTGTTCGACGCCCTTCAATAAACGAATTCTTTCTCAATTTATTGAATGTCTAATCTATTATAAATGGGATCCTCTAAAAGATATTCATATACCTTGTCAGGAACGAGATATTTGATAGACTTTTTTGACCTGATTTGGCTTCTTATAAATGACGCCGAAATATCTAATAATGGCGCTTCTTCTAGTATAATATTCTCATGACTTGCTATTTCCGGAAGATCGTAATTGGGTCTTCGATAAACATAAATCGGATAGTTTTCCAAAAGTTTTTCGTAGTTTTTCCACTTATGAAAACTTGCCAAGTTATCGCCACCCATAATCAAACAAAACTGATGTTGAGGATACTTTTCTTCTAAATATACCATTGTATCAATTGTATAAGAAGGCTTAGGTAATTTAAATTCTATATCAGATGCTTTGATGTTTGTCAAATCTCCAATTGCCAAATTTAAAAGATGCAATCGATCATAATCTTTGGCTAACGTCTTCTTTTGTTTAAGTGGATTGTGAGGAGAAACGACCATCCATAGCTGATCCATATCGGTATTGTTAACCATATGGTTAGCTATGATCATATGCCCAACATGAACAGGATTAAAAGATCCGAAATAGAGACCGACTTTCATTTGAAAGTTTATTTAATGACTCATCATAACTGGCATCACCAACATCATCAGCTTTTCTTGCTCTTCTTCTTCAGAAGGTAAAAGAATACCTGCTTTATTAGAAGCTGACAATTCTAAAATCACTTCTTCTGTGTCGATAACGCCCAACATTTCAACTAAAAATTTGGCGTTAAACCCAATTGTCATTGGATCTGCTTTATAGTTACAGCTGACTTGCTCTGTTGCTTCATTTGAAAAGTCTAAATCTTGTGCCGATACTGTCAAACTGTCTTCTGCTAAGTTAAGAACGACTTGATTCGTTGTCTTATTAGAGTAAATAACAATTCGCTTGAGTGAATTTTGTAAATCAGACCTGTTGACCGTTAGGACTTTGTCATTGTTTACTGGAATGACGGCATTGTAATCTGGAAACTTAGCATCAATCAATCTGCTGATGACCAATGTGTCTCCCGCTTTGAAAAAGATGTTTTTATTGTTAAATGTAATCTCTGCCTTTTCTTCATCAGAAGAAGAGACGGCGTTTCTAAATACCGTTAAACCCTTCTTAGGAATGACTACCGACTCTGTTAACTCACTGCTTAATCCACCGATTGTGTACTTTACTAATTTATGTGCATCAGTAGAAACGAAAATCACTTTGTTAAAATCTAATTGCATCAAGACGCCTGTCATTGACAACCTCAACTCATCTGTACTGGTTGCAAAAATGGTGTTGTTAATGGCTTTGACCAAAGAGTCGCATTCTAACGTGATTTCATTTGTGTTTTCTTCAGAAGGCGTTTCTGGAAAATCTTCTGCATTGTCTCCTGACAATTTGTATTCTCCGTAAGCCGACTTTAATTTGACAACATTATTGTCCTTCCCCACTTTGAATTTGATTGGGTGATCGGGCAATGCTTTTAACGTGTCTAATAAAATTTTTGCAGGAACAGCGATTCTTCCATCTTCACTTCCCATCACGGTCAATGAAGAAATAATCGTCACTTCTAAATTGGTTGCAGAAATAGTTAAGTCGTTACCTGCCAACTCAAATAAATAATCTTCTAAAATGGGAATTACAGGATTTGAACTGATTGCTCCTGAAGCCATTTGAAGCTTTTTTAATAACTCACTTGACGAAACCTCAAATATCATTTATTCTTAATGTTTAGATTGCTAACAAAATTATAATGAAGCGTTCACACGCTTCAAGCTTTAAAGATACAAAGTTAAACTAATTATAGCCGTTTTCTGTTTTTGTTATTAAGTTGTTTAAAACTTCAAATTGGCGATAAAAAACGCTTTTTGGCGTTCAAAACACTTGGTTTTATTGACTTTATTCCATCTTTTAGCATTATTATAAATGAATCCTTCCCCTACACACGTTTTTTCACCTTTCTTCTTATGCATTTCCTGAGATATTAACCACTTTTGCGCTATTAAGTAATCAGATGATAGACAGACTTAAAGGACCATCAATAAATAATGATTTTGATCTTACCATCAGAAATCTAAAATCCGCTGTTTTGTCCAATGGAATAAAGGCCTATGAAGTCAATAATGGGACTCAAGATATCATCAAAATTGACCTGGTTTTCAGATCTGGTCGCGTAAATGAAACCAAAATCGCAGCTTCTAAAGCCGCCATCAACCTTCTCAGAGAGGGGTCATCTAATAAAAATTCACAAGAATTGGCCTACCTTTTCGATTATTACGGCTGTTCAATCAAGTTATCCGCGGGCATTGAATATTCATCAGTTTCCTTGGTTTGTTTGACGCGCTATTTTGATAAAGTTTGGCCAGAATGGTTAAACATGGTCATCGAGCCTGCCTATGCTCAAGAAGAAATTGATAAGTATAAAGATGTTTACAGCCAAAAACTTAAACATCAAATCTCTAAAAACGAAGTCATTTCATATCGCATTATCACAGAAAAACTGTTTGGCGAAAGTCATCCATATGGATACAATACGCAACCTGAACATATTTACAATTTGACCCGTGACGATATTACTGACTACTTCAAAAACAATTGCAAATTAGACAACAGTTATCTGGTTTTGAGTGGATCTTACAATGAAAATATTCGTTCTGCCATTTTTGATGACCTAGGCAATATACATCATAAATCTTCACAAACAACCAATCCCTTTTTTAACCCTGAACCAATCCAAGGCACTTTCAAAATAAAAACACAAAACGATACTCAGACAAGCATCAAGGTGGGTTGCTTGATGGTTGATCGTCATCACCCAGATTATAATAAACTCAAATTTCTAAACACCATACTGGGAGGCTATTTCGGTTCGCGTCTGATGAAAAACATTCGTGAAGACAAAGGGTATACTTATGGTATTTACTCTTCTTTTGATGGCTGGCAAAAAGGCGGTTCGTTTTACATAGGTGCGGATGTTGGCAACACGTTTATTGAGCCAACACTAAAAGAAATCTATAAAGAAGTTAACATTCTGAAAAATGAACCTGTCACCAATCCTGAACTTGACATGGTTAAAAATTACATATTAGGTCAATCGTTACATTTGATAGATGGCCCTTTTGCAACGGCCCAATTGGTCAAGTCACTTTATGCTACCAGTCAGTCTATTGATACTTTCGAAAGGAATGTCGCTCAAGTCAAGGCGATCACAAGTGATGATGTATTGGAGATTGCAAATAAGTATTTGCATCCTGAGAGGTTCGTGGAAGTTTTGGTGGGTGAGTGATGTGAAGTCCAACGGACCGAAGCCGAGAGGCTTTGACGAAACGAACAGCGAAGCGGATGGGTGGCCGTTAATGATGAATAATTATAAAATTGCCCTTGTTAGTAGTTGGCTCCGCCGACGGCATCTTTGTTCGCCCTGTTCATAGTTGGCTCTGCCGACGGCATTATAATTCAAAATCGAGCTAGAAGCCTCTTTTTAAATATCCTGCAACTTCCTCACACCAAGCCTTTTTTTAAAGCCATCGAAACGGCTGCCGCCACAGAATGAACCTGCAGTTTTGAGTATATGTTACTGACATGTTTGTTGACCGTGGCATAACTGACAAAACACTTATCGGCTATCATTTTATAACTGTAACCTTCTACAAGGTATTTTAGAATTTCTTTTTCTCTCCTAGTAATCCCAAAATCTTCATCTATAGGTTTGATGGCTGGTGTTGCCATTAAGGTCAACACTTTACGAGCCACAATTGGTGTCATAGGCGCACCGCCATTCATAACTTCTCGGATGCCATCCAGTAATTTTAGGGGAGATTTTTGTTTTAAAATATAACCATCAGCCCCAGAACAAATAGCTTCTAGAATTTTGCTTTCGTCTTCAAAAATGGTAGACATAATAACTTTGACATTGGGCTTGTGTTTCTTGATTATTTTTAAACCCTCTATACCGTTTACATACGGCATATTAATATCCATTAATACAACATCAGCATGTTTGTTTTTAATAAATTCTTCAACCTTTCTACAATCAGCATAATGAGCTACACAAACCATATCTTCCATTGCATCAAGGAGCATTTTTAAACCTTCCCTTCTTGATGCGTTGTCTTCGAATATGGCAACTGATATCATTTTAGAATTTTCCATTAAGGTCGTATAAATATTGGTTAGAAAAAATTACTACATCCAATGATTTACCCATGTACATTTAAGTTACAAGTTAGGCTTATCGTTGTTCCTGCACCACTCTGAGAATTAATTTTTAGAACTCCGTCGAGTTCCTCTGCCCTTCTTTTCATATTCTTTATCCCATTTCCACCTAAAGAAAATTTTTCTATTTCGTCGTTACTCTTCATGCCTACGCCGTCATCTTCAATTATAAGTATTATTTTTTTTGCCTTTTTCGAAAGGCTTATTGTTAATACTTTTCCTTTAGAATGTTTAATGGCATTATTTACGGCTTCCTTAAAAACTAAGTAAATGTTTCGCCTTTGGATCATGCTCAAGTCCGTTTTATGAATTGAGTCGTCATAGTCAATTTGTATTTTCCAAGCTGTAGCTTCCGTAAGTTCAGAGATATATGCCCGCATTCGGTTTATTACATTAATTGCTTTATCATTTTCAGCGCTAATTGTCCAGACGATATCATTCATAGATTCAATAACATCTATGGTGCTGTCATTAATTTTATTTAGCATCTTGGTTATAATTGGTCCGCCTTCTTTATTGTTTTGTTGAGCTACGGTTCCAAACAGCGCTATGCTGGAAAGCGTAGAACCTATTTCGTCATGAAGGTCTTGAGAAATTCTATTACGTAATGACTGTATCCGCTCGTTTTGTTTAATCCGATAGTTGTAAAAATAATACAGTCCGTATAGAATTAATGTGAGACACAGCAGTCGAAACCACCATGTTTCCCACCAAGCAGAAAGAATAGTAAGCTTCATGGTCGCCCCTGCTTCATTCCAAACACCCTTGTGGTTACTTCCTTGTACTCTTAGTATATATTCGCCAGAATCTAGGTTTGTAAATGTGACCTCATTTAAATGCTTAAGATCTACCCATTCTTTGTCAAATCCTTCTAACTTATATCTGAATCTATTGCCACTGGCTTTTGTCAGGTCTAAGCAAGCAAATTCAAAACTTATCATTCTAAAGAAATATGGCAGTTTTATTTCTTTTGTTTCAAGTAATGGTGCCTCCAGTCTAAACCCCTTGAAGTTCGCTTCAGGATTTCGTTCGTATTCAATCTTTTTGTTGTCAAGTTTAAGTGCTTGGATAACGACGTGTGAAGGATTTAAGTCCCGGTAAAAGTCTTCTGGGTTAAAATAAGTTAAACCCCCAACACCTCCGAAAAATAGGGTTCCATCTTTACTCTTTATAAAGGCATCTGTGTTAAATTCAGTATGTTGCAACCCATCTTTCATGGAAAAGTTTCGAAAATTTGATGTTTTGGGATCAAATAATGACAAACCATTGTTTGTACTCATCCAAAGATTTTGGCGGTCGTCTGCTAAGATACCGTATATAACATCATTGGGTAATGCGCTGTTGCTTTTTGTAATATGCGTATATGAATTGTTAGTAACATCAATTCTGTTCAATCCATTGGCTGTTCCAACCCAAAGAACCTTATCTGGGAAAATGGGATCAGTCAACGTGCAATATATTTGATTTGAAGAAAGTGAGTTTATATTATTGGGGTCATGGTAATGCTGGGTAAATTCTTTTTTCTTTTTATCAAATAAAAGAATCCCGTTGTTCCTTGATTTTAAACTTATAATATTTTCTGTGTGTTCGGAAACAGGCATATGAGACCTATATGTGACATTTGTTTGGAAGCTGTACCTTTCAATTTCTTTATTTGATATTATGTCTCGTTTAATCAAATTTAATGTCAAAGAATCTCCATTTAAATTTTTATTTTTCTCATACCATAAAATCCAATTAAAACTTTTTTCACTGAAAATTTTATACCCATTAGCCTGAATGTCCTTTATAACATCTGCTTTTAATTTTTCTTCAAGAATTTCTCCCTTTATATTTAACCTTACTTGAATCTCTGGATTTTTTAAATACACATTGTCTAACTCAATGTTGCCTTTGTCATCTATTCGCACTCTACGGTGAGTGACGTACTCTTCTTTATTAAATAAATCTAAATTTATTTTGGAGGTTCGTTTGTGCTTTTTATAATCATATATGACAATTCCTTTCTCAACAAAAATCAATTTATCGTTTTTCGTTAAATGCAATTTTTGTACACTCGGTCCTAAATTATTATTCCCATAATAATTAAACTTTTCAATGTCCATTGAATATTTATACAAACCGTAAGCAGTTGAAAAGATATAGATGTTTTGATCTTTGTCTTCATAAATACTAGATGCAGGTCTGATCGAAAACATATTAACATCAGACTTTTTTGAGTATCTAATGTCAGTAAATGTTGCCTTCTTTGGATCAAATCTGTGCAGACCATGTTTCCCAAAAAGTAGCCAAATGCGCCCTTTAGAATCGCACAAAAAGAATCGAGGATTTGCAAAGTTTTTTGGAAACTTCTTACTAGAAATACGATTACCTGTTTTTATATCAATAATACTGTATTGATTTTCTTCCAATAGGTAAATAGCATCTTCATTTTTATCGTAAACAAGTGTGTGTGACCAAAAATCAATAGGTTTCGACGTTATAAATTTTCTTTTTACAAATTTTAAATTTGCGGTTTTGTTTCTATAGTTTAAGTTATAGACATGTAAGTCGTTTTTTTCTATCCACCACAGTTCATTATTTTTCGTCCTTACTATTTGTTTTGCGGGAAGGTGTTTTAATCCTTTAAAATAATTCTGTATTGGTTGACAAACCTTTTGAGTATTTACAATTCTGGTTGAGTCTTTGGTATCATAAACAAAGTCGAAATCTATTATGCACCATTCCTTGTTGTAAGTCCAACCCAGATTACGATTTGAATCGAATTCACAATAAGCGTTGTCAGGAATATCTACTCTATGAAATGTTTCATCCTTTCTATTAAATATAAATTGGCCTTTTCCATTTGTACGAAGCCAAATATTATTATTGTGGTCGAGCAGTTCGGGTATTAAATAATTAGCAGGAGGTCCTAATGAATCTCCAGTAACAGGAAGATATTCTTTCACCTTATAGCCATCATATCTGTTTAGCCCCGCAGCCGTCCCAATCCACAAATAGCCATAATGGTCTTGAACAACATCTCTGATATTTCCTGCTGATAACCCTTGATTAGCATTAAACTCTTCAAAGTCAATAATCACAGTATCTAACATTACCGTTTGTGGCAATAGCTCTTGTGCACAGCATTGAAATGCAGCAAATACCAAACAACACAAAATGTACTTATGCCTGTTCATATAACTAAATGAGACATTAAAATTTCTAAGTTAATCAATCACAATAGGAAAAACCTATTAATTATAACAAAAGAAGTTTTAGTTGTCCGTTAATGCAAGGTCTATCTTTTACATCAAATAAAATATTATTGAATCTAATAATTAAATATCAAGTTCACTCCAACAAATTATTATTTATAGTAATGGTTATTAAACCATGCCCAAAGTAATTTAGCATTAAGAAATTAATCTAAACCTCGACACAGCACAGAGTCAGGAAATATATTCTTAGGTTACCAAGCTGGTTATAATGAACCAGGAGATAACAAGTTATATATTGAAAACTCTAACAGCGCGACACCATTAATCTATGGAGAGTTTGATACGGACATACTTAAAATAAAGGGAGAACTTCAAGTGTCAACTGGAGATGTTTATATAGAAGATATAAACAATATGCAACTTGCCCTTAAGGCTTTTAAATAACCCCAATCTTTTACAATCAGATTTAAAGGCCAGGCTATAAATGTCTGGTCTTTAGTTTTTTAATGATTTCGGCGTCGAATTAATACGAGCGGTGTATGTCCTCAATTTGGCTACTTTGTTAAATATGCAACCCTATAAAAAAAGCCACAGTACTTAATACTGCAGCTTTTTGTTGAGGTCGCGACCAGATTCGAACTGGTGTACAAGGTTTTGCAGACCTCTGCCTAACCGCTCGGCCACGCGACCAATTTTTCGGAAGGCAAATATAAAGTAAAATTTATTCACTTTCATGGTTTTCTACTTCATGTCTTTAATTAGACACATATCTTCTGTGTTAGAAATTATAATGATAATTCGAGTTACTTATAAATCAGGTATTTATACATTTAATTACCTTTCTATTAGATTTGAAAGATTAAACTTCGAAAACTATATACAACACATTTATAATGAACTCCTTTTTCATTTATAACGCTAAGAAAGAAGACTTATCATGGGTTAATTCCCAATATGCTTCCATCGGTTTCTTACCATCATCGATAGAAAACGAAACGATCGATATTGCAGAATACAATGGACAAAAATGTGGACTGGGACGATTAATATATATAGATGACAACAATGTTGAGTTGAGTGGTATTTATGTTTTAGAAAATTATAGAAAGCAAGGGATTGCTCAAAATATCATTCGATTTTTACTTAAAGATTTTCAACAAACAAATAAAACCATTTGGTGTCTTCCTTTTAAATTCCTTACACCTTTTTACGAATCATTTGGGCTAGCACAAGTTAATGAAGTAACAACTATTCCTAAGTCAATCGCAAAAAAACGAGATTGGTGTCATGAAAACTATGAAACTGAAGTTGTACTTTTATACAAACACATTTAAAGGTGAAAACGATTTACGATGAAAACTTAAAACGATACGACAGCATCGCAGACCTCTGTCCTCGATTTGATCGAAAGGGAAAAACAATGCCTTATACTTCTGCGAACGGATATATGTTTTCTTTGCTTAACAAAGCTGGAGAGTTGGGTTTTCGATTTTCAAAAGAAGACCAAGAAGCCTTTGTAAAAAAGTACAATACAACCTTTTTTAAGTCTTACGGAGCTACGATGAAAGGGTATGTTTTGATTCCGGAGAAAATGTTTGACAACAAGAAAAATCTTGCTAAGCTTTTAAATAAAAGTTACGACTATGTCATGTCTTTGGAGCCAAAGTAGGGGTAACGGTTATTGACTATTCTACTCTTAAATAGTATAAAGTGTTATTTTAGTATACCCCATTTTAACAAAACAAAACCTATGTACCCTAAAAAAAACAAGCTCCCTTTCGATCCACAAAAAAGTGTTGATTGGTACGACCCTCGCCAATTAGCAAAAACAGGCATAAAGTTTTTAATCTCAACCACGCTTGGAAACTTTGCAGATAAAAGAGAAATGCAGGCTGCCCTTGATCGAGAAAATGAAAAGCTGCCATATGATTATTCCAACAAAAAAGAAAACTTATGGGTTGATTATATTTCTGACTTGGGAGATGGTTTTGATGCAACCTATACGATGGCTGTTGAACTTTCCAAACGAGAATTAAGCTTTGAAAACCACAAAACAACACAAGGGAAAATTCTAATCATGGGTGGCGATCAAGTTTACCCAGCACCCGATAGGAAAGAATACGACAACAGACTGGCAGGTCCATATGAGACGGCAAACCCATTACGAAAGGGGAAGAAAAAAAACAGGCCACTTCTTTTTGCTATTCCTGGAAACCATGATTGGTACGATGGGTTAACCAACTTTTTAAAACGGTTTTGTCAAAAAAGACTTTTAGGAAATTGGGTGACGGATCAACGCAGAAGCTATTTTGCATTAAAGCTTTCTTCAAAGGTGTGGTTGTTTGGAATCGATATTCAACTTAATTCGGATATTGATATTCATCAAATAAACTATTTCAAAAATATCATGGCGTGTTATTTTGAAAGTGGTTGTAAGATAATACTTTGTACTGCTGAACCATCATGGGTTTATAAAACCTCATACAATAAGAAGCGTTATCAAAATCTAAAATACTTTGAAGGCATCATTTGTAAAAGCTCAAAAGATGCAGAAGTTGTCATTACTCTTGCGGGAGACCTACATCATTATGCTAGGTATGAAAGTCAAACAGGAACTCAAAAAATCACCGCTGGTGGTGGTGGGGCTTTTATGCACCCGACACATCACCTTCCCGATTCAATTTCAAAGCTTGGGGATTCAGAAGATGAAACCTTTAATCTAAAAACTTGCTTCCCTTCTCATAAAGAATCCAAAAGGCTTTTATTCCGAAACCTAATTTTTCCGTTATCTAGTTGGAAGCTATCGATTCTCTTTGGTGTCTTATATTTTGTTTTTGGTTCATCATTAAATATTCACTTTAATTCAAATGCTGCCAACATCACTTTTTTTGATTACTTCATTAAGTCAATATTAAATCCGACATCTGTTATTATTATAACGCTTTTATTGTTTTCACTTTTCGTGTTTTCAGATACCAATCCATATAATCATAAATTTAAGTCACCTCTTATCTACAAGTTATTTGGATGTTTTCACGGTCTTATTCAGGTTTCTGCTCTTTTGGTTTCTTATTGGTATATCCGCTCCGTTCCTTCTTATTCATTGATACTGATGTTTCTTTGTGGCTGCATTTTGGCGGGCTCTATTTTAGGTGTCTATCTGATTTTATCAAGCTTGATTCTAAAAAATCATGACAACGAAGCCTACTCCTCACTAAGGTGGAAAGGGTATAAAAATTTTATCCGACTACATATTACTTCATCTGAAATAACAATATTTCCAATTGGTGTTAGAGATGTTCCTGAGTGGAATCTTACAAATGGATCAGAGCTGCCTTTTAAATCATCTTTTGATGTTAAGAGCTTTCTTATTGAAGATCCGATTGTAATTAAAATATGAGATAAATAGTTGTTGTATTATGAAAAAGGTTTTAAGGTTTATTTCAATGGTGATCTTCTTAAGTAGTTTTATGTTTTTAGTCTTGTTTTTATGGAACTTTTCTAATGTAGAAATATATACTAAAAAAGACTTAACATTAGATTTGATTCAAGCATTTGCTACAGGCTTAACTATTGAGACAGGAATTGCTTTGTTTAATAAAAGACAAAATGCTAAAAATAAAAATTAGGAAGTCATGATAATATTACGGCGGTCCACAAAAAAGAAAGGAAATAGTATTTCTCTTCGCCATCGAACTGTTAGTTGTACGGTGTTTCTATGCCGTTCGTTTCGTTCATCTGTTAATCGAGGTTTGTAACCTCGATGCAATATGCTCTTATAGATAATATTTGCCCTCCGAAGTTTCAACCAAGGAGGGCTTTAAACTTCGAAAAATAATAAAAAAGCCCCGACAAACTAATTTGCCGAGGCTTTAGTGGTACCTCCAGTACTTGAAGGTGTCTCTTTATGTTGTTGAATAACAACCGTTTATGTTCCCATTTATATTTGGGTGCAAAAAGTGGTACACCTAAAAATGCTAAAGATGTATCCAAGTCCTGTCTTTAAGTGAAAGTATCTACTACTTATGTTTTATTTAATTCGAGCAATTGATAAGATTATAATCCGCTCCATTACAAACTGAATCGAAATGGGTAATTGTATTGGATGCACATATTAAGGCTTGGATGTCTCCTGAACTTAGACTAGATCCTGGTATTTCTAATATGACAAGACCATTATTCATATTAGTATTCAGAATATTATTATTTAATAAAATATTTCCATTTGCATCTAAGTCTGTACGTATATACAAGGAAGGTTCACCATCAGGACAATCATTACCATCTTGTTCAAGTGTAATATTATTTATTTCATTTAAATTACAATTGCCCTTCATTTTTAAAGTTATGGCTCCAGGCGATTTAAAATGAGAGATGTTATTAAAGACGTTGTGATTGCTATCCATCATAGCTATGGCACTTGGATCATC
The DNA here is from genome assembly GCA_013001975.1 of Saprospiraceae bacterium. Lineage (GTDB taxonomy): Bacteria > Bacteroidota > Bacteroidia > Chitinophagales > Saprospiraceae > RFSX01. The sequence continues at coordinate 13,152 of JABDKX010000122.1, forward strand.
GTCACTAGCATCACAGTCATCTTTAGTGGCTACGTTTCTAAACTCCAAATCATTAAACTCATTGTTATGTCCATTGATTATAATGCCATTATCTAAACCATCAAATTTAACCATGTCAACAATGGCACTATCGTCATTCCCGCCTGAAATTTCAAGACCTGTTGATGTTTGGTTTAATAGTGAATCTGGTTTAAAGTTAGTTCTTATAGTCAAATTAGATATTTCACAGCCATTACAATCTTCCATTTCAATGGCAGTATTTCCTGGGCTGCTTAGAGGATCAATACCGATCAGTGAAGTGGCAAAATGTGTGCCGCTTATTTTGCCATTATCTGACAACACAAACGTATTATTATCTTTAAGTTTAATAAAAACATCTGCCGGCAATTTTAATTCTTGATCAGTACCAATATTAATCTCATTACAATTCATATCACCCTCCTTAATTCTTAAAGAATAATCAAAATCACTTTGGTTTTGGTCTAAGAATTTTTTAATTATACAAACGGTGCCATATTGATCAAGCTTTTGCTGTAATTCGCTACAAGAAATTTCATTCACACCAGGACTTAAAAAAATATATTGACTATAACAAATGGACAAATGAAAAGTCATTATTACTATAAATAAAGATTTTACATACATAACAAAAGGATTTTAATTTTGGATGTTCACTTCGATGGCTTTATTATATTCATCAGGACAATTTGGTATTATAATACCATTACGATTATAATTATTCTTAAAAGGAACAAAAAGCGGATCTGTAGGTAGTTCACACAAGTTGAGAACATTATTTACACCTACTGCATTTGCCATCAGTACTGGACTTCCACGATGTGCTCTATGTTCTTCATATCTACATTCTTCACAGTCTTCATTTGGGTCAGCCCTATCCATGCATAAATCCTCATCATCTTCTCTTGATCTAAGCTCTAATACATGCTTAACTTGTGCTACACCGTTAATAATATAATTAATATTTGAAAAGGAATTATAAGTCGGTTTTTTAAAAAACATGGTATGTCCAGCTGATTCTAGACATGTGGCTTTATCTAATGTAATTTGTTCAAGTTCTGTGTTATGAATAAAAGTCTTATTAAAGATACTTATTGTACTTGTACTTTTTAAGAACATATCTGCATTGTTTTTGTCCAATTGCTTATCATCAGCTTTAAAGTTGACATATTCAGGGTTTCTATTTTGGTCAACCAAATAGCCTTTTAATCCGAAATAATTTAATCGATTTACATTTTCACTGTTTAAAAAAACAGCATTATCGTCTAATTTCAATGTAGGATTTTCACATGCATTAAATAATGCCATAAATAATGATACATCATGGCTTTGATCAATATTCAGCAAATTATCAAGGCTAGTGTTAAATGCTTCTTGATCTTCTGCTCCATCTAAACTCAATATAATTTCTTGGGTATCAAATTCCACTCTTTTGTTTGGATCCGAAACAGTTATCGGTTGATCCCCTAGCATCGTTCCTGAATATCTATCATCAATAGAATTATCTATCCTGATACCGTATGCATTGGAGCAATCATCAAAATTTAATCCAGAAAACGCATTATCCGCACAACCCGATACCCACAGACCGTAAGCTTTGATACTATTAAATCGAACATCACTTAATGATATGGCATTGGACCATCCTCTTGCATGAAAACCTACTGCAAATCCAGTTATATCAATGTTATGAATTTTTACATAAAAATTCGTAGAATAATCCCGTTGAGTCATCAACGATTCAAATGGATTATCCATATGAATGGCTCGATCATCTCTAGCTGATGCATTTGGACCATAAGGTGTAACATCATTATTATCTAAAACGATGTCCTTAATTTGAATCGATCGCACATTTCTTGCACTTTCAGATTTTATTTTAATCAAGCCATCATTCATAGAAACCTGTGTGGTAATTTTTCCACCTTCGATTCCACTGTTGTCATCAATAAATGTTATGGCTGCATTATGTCCACTACCTCTATAGTTTAACTCTGAATCACTCAATAATTTTAATATTTTATTACCTCCCACTTTAATACCATTTACAAACGTAAACTCACCATCGAAACAAATAGTATTATAATGTCTATAAGCTTTTAATAAGTGATTAACGTTGGTCACGGTATTGATTCTTTTATATTGAATCTGATTATTTATAATTTTACGTTTTAATACCTTAACAGTACTGTAACATTCTCCATTTATATAACTGACAAATTCATCTAAATTACCAATGACACGAGAATTTGTTGTTACTTCTATTGGGGTTGGAGGAGGAAAGGGATCTAACCATTCTTCAGAACTGATAAGTATATCACAATCACAGGAATTTTCAACACTCACTTCATTATAGTTCTGTGCATCCAAAGACGTTAGAAAAAGACATGTTATAATTATAAAAATGATTTTCATATCTATAAAAGTATTTAGGTTATTGAACTATAAAATTTGAATGGAAAATTTTTGAATCTGCATTAATGCTTAGGAAATAAATACCCGGAGCCAGTTGAGCTGTATTTATTTTAACCTCTCTCTCTTTTTTAATGCTATTAAAAAGAACCTTACCTTGTACATCTTGAATAAAAATCTGACAAGAATTAAACGGATGTTTAACTGTCAACTCATCTTGTACTGGGTTTGGAAATAATATAATGTCTTCCTTCTTAGAGTCATCTCTAGCATAATATTCAATGGGTGGTGCACAATCTATTAAAGTTTCAAATAAAGTCCTTCGCTGACCATCACCCAAATCTTCGTAGCAAATCCAAGTGCCTGTTTTGACAAACACATCAATTTCATTTAATTCATAACTGATACCGTCAGGGTCTTCCCAATATCTTGGATATTCGATAGGTGAAGGTAAATCAGGACAATCATAGCATTGTGCAACTAATGACATGGTAATGGTCACAAAGAACACTGACAAAAGGATTTTAATCTTTTTCATAGAAAAGTTGTTCTGTATTTTAAAAGACAAGAAAGTCTGAAGATTTTCTAATATCTTTACTAATGTATAAAATTATATTTTATAATTCAACACTTATATGAAGTTTAAATTTATCATTGTAGCTTTTTTCCTAACATCTAATTGTCTTTTACTTTCTGGACAAGATTTCTTGAAAAATCATTTTTTAGATACATTTGATCCAATAGAATATCTCAATAAAGTAAATTACCTAAATCAACCAAGAAAGATTGTTAAAAACAATAACGATTTTAAAATTAGGTATGATAGCATTCTTTTTAGTGATCAATCAAAAATTGATGTAAAAGTTTTCTATGAATTTGACAATGAAAAAAATCATGAAACAGAGTTTTATCACTATTTGCGAGATGACAAATTTGAACCAACAGCATTTTTCATTTTCAAATTTAATCAAGAAGACCTTTTGAGTGAGATTATATATGCTGACCCTTGGGATGGCGACACAAATGTGCCTGGCAATAACAAGATAAATTGGATAAGAAGAGCAGAATATGATGAAGACAACAAAGTCAAACTTTATTCCCGTTACCTCCTAACAGATGGGGGTGAAGAATTTTTAACCAGTCAGTATGATCATATCTATAATAAACGAGGCCATCTTTCCGAGTTGCATTACTACTCTTATAGAAATGGCGATTTGAAATTATCTGATATTGTATACTACAATTATGAAAATGACTTACTAGTAGAAATTATCGATAAAATCAAATTGGAAGATGACTCTTGGGTAACAGAGGATAGCATTGTGTATAAATATTATGCTGACGACAAATTAAAAACAAGAACAAGGTATTATGGTAAGGAAATAGGACGTAATGATAATTTTAACGTAGAACTAAAATATGAATATAATGATCTGGACCAGCTTGTTGGGGATCATGAATATAGAAACTCTGAAAAGGAGAACGGTGGCAAAAGCGTGATTATAAATAAAGCATACCACACTTATGATAATTTAGGTAATCGGATTCTCACTGAACATTTTGATTCTACTAATCACAATGGCTTAATAATAACAAATGAGGAACTTTATACATATAATCTGGATTATACTTCTGAAGAAACCCAATTGCCAAAACCAAATCCATTTTATTATAACGAAGATATTAATGAACGCTCATCAATCTATCCTATCAAATTATATGAACGCTATGCGTATGAGCAAGGATATGATCGTACTCTTGCTGACAAAGAAGAATACTTCTACTCAGACATCATGACTTCTAATCATTCAATTCCAGAGGAAGAACTAACGGTATCTGTATATCCTAATCCAACTGAGGATAATTTACAATTGGTATTTGATAATAAAATATCAGAATGTGATATTTCTATTATGGATTTGAGTGGCACGCGAGTTATGGATGTTCGTGGTTTTCAATCAGGCGATTCCATTGGTGTTTCTAATTTACCGTCGGGGATTTACTTTTATCAAGTTAGGTCCGGTGATGGTGTTGGGAGTGGAAGGTTTTTAAAGTTTTAAATTATATATTTTTCTGATACTTTTTCATCGAAAAAAAGTATCCAAAATTCTAGTCAGTTGTAAGGTCGTTTTGCTCTTCTTCAAATCCTCAGCTTTTTATTTACTGCTTTCCGGCTTCTTCAAAGCCTAAATCATGACAGAGTGATCTTTTTAATAAAAAGTGATGTATGATAATGCATCAAACGAAGGAACAGCGGAAACTGATTTAAATATTTTTATTAACAATTTATTTGTTACTTTTTTCATTGAAAAAAAACTAACGAAAAATTCTAGTCAAATTTATGACCGCCCTCTGTGCCGCTCCCACCGCCCACTCAAATTTGACAGGCTCCACTTCTTTATAACTCCTAAATTAAAATTTAGAGTTAAAATAATGTTCTTCAGCATGATTAATTTATCAATTAGGATTATCTATACTGGCTAACTGTTCCTTGGAATTTCGTATTTTAGATTTAATAATAGTCTTTGTCGTTTTGTCAAATATTAAAACATTAATGAAATTTTTATCTTTCATTTTAGTTTTTCACTTAATAATTAATTGCAATATCCTTTCTGGACAAGATATCTTGCAAGATCTTGATTTAGATAAATTTGATCCAATAGAATATCTAAATATTGTGAATAAACTTAATCAACCGAGAACAGTTATTAAAAACAATAAAAATCATAAGATTAAAATTGATAGTGTCTATTATAGTATTAATTCTGGCATAGAAGGCAGAGAATATTATCAATTTAATATAGAAGAAAATATTGAACTAGATTTTTATTATTTATATAAAGATGAGAAATTTGATCCTTGGACATATTTCATTTTTGATTATAATGAAAACAATCAATTAACAACAATTTCATATACAAATCCTTGGGACGGTGACTTAAATATACCAGGCGATAATAAACTAAATTGGATCAGAAGAGCTGAATATAATAAAGACAACAAGGTTAAACTTTACTCTTTCTACGTTCCAACAGAAGATGGCAAAGAATTTTTATATAATCAGTATGATCATATCTATAATAAAAGAGGGCATCTTTCCGAATTGCTCTATTATTCTTATGGCAATGGAAAGTTAAATTTAACTGACATTTACTATTATAATTATAAAGATGATTTACTTGTAGAAATCATAGACAAAATCAAATTGGTAGATGACTCTTGGGTAACAGAGGATAGCATAGTTTATAAATATTATGCTGATGATAAATTAAAAACAAGAACAAGGTATTATGGTAAGGAAATAGGCCGTAGTGATAATTTTAACGTAGAACTAAAATATGAATATAATGATCTGGGTCAGCTTGTTGGGGATCATGAATATAGAAACTCTGAAAAGGAGAACGGTGGCAAAAGCGTAATTATAAATAAGGCATACCACACTTATGATAATTTAGGTAATCGGATTCTCACTGAACATTTTGATTCTACTAATCACCATGGCTTAGTTATAACAAATGAGGAACTTTATACATATAATCTAGATTATGCATCTGAAGAAACCCAATTGCCAAAACCAAATCCTTTTTATTATAACGAAGATATTATTGAACGCTCACCAATCTATCCTATCAAATTATATGAACGGTATGCATATGAACAAGGTTATGATCGAACTCTTGCTGACAAAGAAGAATACTTCTACTCAGACATTATGACTTCGACAAATACAGCTCCTGAACCAACGGTATCTGTATATCCTAATCCTGTAGGGGATAAGATTCAGTTAACTTTTGATAATAAGATCTCTGATTGTGAAATTTTAATTATGGATTTGAATGGCGCGCGAGTTATGGATGTGCATGGTTTTCGATCTGGCAATTCTATTGATGTGTCTGTCTTGCCATCTGGTGTTTACTTTTATCAGTTGAGGTCTGGTGATGGTGTTGGGAGTGGGCGGTTTATTAAGTTGTAGGATTAATAAAATAATTTAATCTGATTAATCAAGACCTGATTCAATTTCTTCTAGGTTTATAATATCGATGGTTTTTGTTCATTATAAACTTTAATCAAAGGTATATATATAAAAAGAAGAGTAAGGAGATAAACTCCTTCTCTTCTTTAGTGGTACCTCCAGGAATCGAACCAGGGACACATGGATTTTCAGTCCATTGCTCTACCAACTGAGCTAAGGTACCGTGAAATCGATTCAGTAAAGAGAATCGCTTTCATAGTTGGTTTCCGTTATTTCTTATTATACACTTCCTTTTGAAGCGGCTGCAAATTTATATTCTTTTTTAATCTGAAAAAAGTTTAATACCTTATTTTTTTCAACTTTAGTATATTATCTTGTCTATAATATCTAAATCGTTGACTTTTAACAAGATAAACAATTATTTTCGTTAATCTATGAGCATGCAATCGCCTACATATTTTGATTTTATTTCTTCACCTATTGGCTTTTGGACTGTCGAAGCCAATGACAGTGCTATAACCGCCATAAAATATGATAAAAATAAACCTCACATTCTCATAAATCCATCCTCAATAACAGATCGTGCCAAACAACAACTTATAGAATATTTTGATAATGAAAGAACAACTTTTGATTTGCCGTTAAACACTTCAGAATACTCCTCTTTTTACAAAGCTGTTTGGAGTGCTGTCGAAGAAATTCCTTATGGTAAAACAAGTTCTTATTCTCAAGTTGCTCACCATATCAACAACCCTAAATCCGTTCGCGCAGTTGGAATGGCGAATGGTAAAAACCCTTTTCCGATAATCATCCCTTGTCATCGCGTTATAGGTAAAGATAATTCACTAACGGGTTATGCATCTGGTATTAAAATAAAAAAGTGGTTGCTGGAACATGAAGGATCGATTCCTGTTCAAAAAATGCTTTTCGAATAATCGATTATTCCGTTTCTAGGTTTTCCTTTTTAATAGCTCTCTTGTGTTTAATAACTCTTGTTATCCAGTTTGGAATAATAATCGCACCGATGATAAGATAAGGATAGTAGGTAATGACACGCCAGAGTAATGCGCCCAATGAACCAAGTCCTGCAGAAATATAATCCGTAAAAAATCCTGAAAACATTAATTCCATAACGCCCGATCCTCCTGGTGTTGGACTAAATTGTGTGATCACATACATTGTCTGTGACCGTGCATAAATTAAAAATTGCTCCATCATATCGAAGTCCATTTCTACCAAGGCCAAAATAATAAAGTTTACCGCTACAAATCTCATCACCCAAGCTCCGACTGTTGTTGCTATAGCCTTTAAGTGAAAACGCTTTGGCATTTTTCTTATCTCTTGAGATGTCAGAACAACATCTTGACCCGTTTTTACTAATGTTCTTTTAAACCTTCTGATTAACGGTAATTTAGATAAACCAAATAAAATGTTTTTTATAATTCTAGGCCTAAACAATCCCCAAACCAAAATCGTAGCGTAAGCCAAAATAAATAACCATACAATCATATAAGTAATACCATATGGTTGCAACATACTTTCCATATCTGGTCGGATCAATGGTGGTCCAAATATCATTAGCAGCAATACCATGGATACCAAAAAGAAAAAAGAGTCAATGATGACAGTGTACATCACAATAGAAACCGCTTTGGCGGGCGAAATCTTTTCTTGTGATAGGAAAAAAACCGCAACAGCTGACCCTCCAATACTTGTAGGCGAAATTGCAGAAGCAAACTCCCAAATGAAAACCAATTCTACTGCATGCCTGAATCTGAAAGCACCATTAGATAATACCATCAACCTGATCGCATAAAAAATATGCCTCAAAACATATATCATAACAGCACACCCAAGATAAAACCAAAGGCGGTTGTTCCACTTTATTTGACTGAATTCCTCAAGGTCAAATTGACGAAAAGCCATATAGATAATAACAGCTACCCCCAATAAAACAGGTAGAATGATCTTAGACAACTTCAGAGAGTCCAAGACTTTCACATCTTTATCTATAGCATTATTGTTGCTCAATTAAACGAGTTAAGCTTTTGTGACCTAAAAAAGTGCATAATTACCAACTAATATTGGTATTTAATCTATTTATTAACCAATTCTTCAGGAATATGTTTTTTAGAACCATTAATTATGCCAATAAAGAAATCTTTTTACAATTTGATGAGCATTAAAACCAAATAGTACCTAATTTCGTTTCTCTTTTAAAATAATACAATTATGGAAACAAAGACTGCAAGTCCAATCATGTTATATACGGAACAAACACCTAACCCTGAGTCATTAAAGTTTGTGACCAATAGGATGTTGTATCGTGGTACTGCCGATTTTAGAACTGACGAACTGGCTAAGGAGTGGTCACCACTTGCTACAGCTTTATTTGAAATGCCTTTCGTTGAGGGTGTTTATATCTGTAATAATTTTGTTACCATCACCAAAGGCATCAATTATAAATGGGAAGACATTATGCTTAATGCGAAGTCATTTATAAAGCAATATGTAGAAGAGGCTAAGCCAATTGTAAAGGAAGGTTACCAAGAAGCATTGGCTGCTATCGAAGCTGAAAAAAGCGATACCGTTTATGAAGGTGAAGAAGCAGAAATCGTTCAAAAAATAAAAGAACTCATTGATAAATATGTTAAGCCCGCTGTTGAAATGGATGGGGGTAACATCGAATTCAAATCTTACGATAAAGGAAAGGTGGGTGTAATTCTTCAAGGTTCTTGCAGTGGGTGTCCATCATCTACTGTTACTCTCAAGTCTGGAATTGAAGGAATGCTCAAAAGAATGATTCCTGAAGTAACTGAGGTTGTTGCTGAAATGGGTTAACCCATGGCAACAAACTATCTTTTTGATCTCAAGTCTGAATTAATAAGTCTATGCCAAAAAACTGCTAATTTTATTCGGCAGGAAATGGATAAGGTTTCTCTTAGTGATGTAGAAGCCAAAGAACTCAACAGCTTGGTGAGCTATGTTGACAAGGAGGCTGAAAAAAGAATTGTTACAAAACTTAAAGCATTACTGCCCGAAGCTGGGTTTATTACTGAAGAAAACACCATTCATCAGGAAGAAAAAGATGTTGTCTGGATTGTTGACCCTTTGGATGGAACGACCAACTTTCTACATAGAATACCACACTTCTCTATTTCAATTGCACTGAGAGAACAGGGTGAAATTACCCTTGGCATTGTTTTCGAAATTATGCACAACAAGGCATATACCGCAATAAAAGGATTTGGCGCTTGGGAAGACGAAAAGACGATACGGGTCAAGCCAACGAAACAAATGGACCAGGCCATAGTCGTTACAGGATTTCCTTATTCGCGTAGTTTGGATTTGGAAGCCAATTTGTCCATCCTTAAATATTGTATTCTTAATTGTCGCGGCGTTCGTAGATTAGGGTCTGCAGCATTGGATTTGGCTTACGTAGCATCAGGTAAAATAGATATCTATTACGAAAAAACACTCAATATTTGGGATGTTGCAGCAGGCGTTTTAATTGTAAATGAAGCCGGTGGGATTACATCCGCTTTTGATCAAAATAAAAGCAGCTTGGAAACTGGAGAAATCATCGCCGCCAACGCATCCTTGCATCCATTAATTGCGAAAGTCATTTCCGATAATCTCTCCTAAAGCCTTGTTTATCGATAAGAAGGTATTCTGTCTCTATTTATAATCACTATATAAACGATAATACCTATTTTGGTGGCTGCATGAACTTTACCGAAAATATTAAAATTGCTCTCCGCTCAATAAAGTCCAATTTTCTACGCGCTTTGCTGACTTTATTGATTATCGCTGTTGGTATTACATGTCTGGTAGGGATTTTAACCGCTATTGATACCATCTTATATTCTATGAGCGATAGTTTTACAAGAATGGGTGCCAATTCGTTTTATATAAGCCCAAGTCGGAGCACTAATGTCAATGGCAAGTTTATCAAGCGAGGAGATCCCATCAACTTCAGACAAGCGATGGATTTTAAAGAAAACTATGATTTTCCAGGCACTAAAGTTTCTGTCAATACTTTTTGTAAATGGAACTCTACCTTGAAATATGGCGAAGAAAAAACAAATCCTAATATCAGGTTAATAGGAATTGACGACAATTACCTATCTGCTTCTGCTTATGAACTCGAAGTTGGGCGAAATTTCTCTCCTGTTGAAATTCAAAACGGCAGTCATCAGATTATTTTAGGGAACGAACTTGTAAAACTCCTTTTCGATAATAAAATTGATAAGGCACTCAACAAAATAATCAGTGTTGGAAATACCAGATATAAGGTCATCGGTATCTTAAAAAGTAAAGGTTCAACAATGAATGCCTCTAATGATAGACGTGCATTTATTCCACTTTTAAATGCGAAAAGATATTATGGTTATGCAGACAGAAATTATTCAATAATGGCCTCCCTTAACGATGCTACAAAAATGGAAGATGCTGTATCGCAAGCAATGGGAACAATGCGTAACATACGACGTCTGAAAGCTCGAGAGAGAAACGATTTTAGACTTCGAAAAAGCGATGGCATTCTACAAACATTAAAAGAGTTAACATCAGAGTTGAGAATTGGAACAGTCGTTATTGCATTAATGACGCTCCTTGGTGCGGCTATTGGTCTTATGAACATAATGCTCGTATCCGTTACGGAACGAACAAGGGAAATAGGTGTTCGAAAAGCCTTGGGGGCTAGCCGAAGTAACATCCTGTTTCAGTTTCTGATCGAAGCCATAGTCATTACTATTTTAGGTGGTATTTTAGGCATAATCTTGGGCATTGGTCTTGGCGCCATCTTGGCTGTAGTTATCAAGGGCAGATTTGTAATTCCTTTTAATTGGATGTCACTTGCTATTATTGTCTGTGTTGTTGTGGGTGTGATTTCTGGACTTTATCCCGCCATTAAAGCTTCTAGGCTTGATCCTATTGAAGCGCTTCGATACGAGTAGTTCGTACCGTATTTTATATTTTTTCAATTGATGCACCTTTTCCTGGTTCCACCTCAATAATTTTCAATTTTATCCCAAACCTCTCTTCGTAATCCGACGTCAGTTTATTAAATCCACCTGAGTAACCACTCTTTACAAGTGCAATGACATTTCCTCCAAAGCCGCCACCCATCATGCGTGCTCCATAAACATTGGCTTGGCGTTGTAGGTGCTCTGCTATAAAATCTAGTTCATTACAACTCACCTCAAGCCTTTCTTTTAAAGATCGATGTGAATCATTCATTAATAAACCGAGGGAGGAATACTCCTTTGCGTCAATAGCTTTGACACTTTGTTTCACTCTATCTATTTCACTTATTACATGAGAGATCCGATTAAAAAGCACGGTGCTTTCTTTCTCTAAAAATGCAATGTCGGTCAATGTGAGCTCTCTAAAGGAAACCTCTTTTCCTATACTTTTACAAACACATTTTAACGCCAAATCAACCTCTTCTCTGCGTTTATTATATTCTGAATCCACCAAAGAATGCTTGACGCCAGTATCAAACAATACAAACTTGTTTTCTTCTAATGACAGGTCTATAAATTGATGCGTCTCATTTTTACAGTCTAAGAAAATCGCTTTATCTTTTTTGCCAAACATAATAGCTGTTTGATCCATTTTTCCACCTCTTAAGCCAATGCCGTGTTCGGCCTCAGATGCCAGGTTTAAAATTTGTCTTTTTGATAATCTTAACCCAAGTAACTCATTCAATAGTAGTAAAAATCCACAGCATAATGCCGATGAAGAAGAAACACCACCACCAATAGGAATGTCACTTCCGAACGAAAGATCAAATCCTTGATTGAGCCCCTTTTTCTTTCCTAATAAATTTATTATTTGAAGAAAATATTTGCTCCAATTGGGCGCTTCTTTTTCGGATTCTAATTGAATCGTTTTAGAATAGTCAAATGCATGAAGGTAAACTAGAGAATCATTTCTTCTTTTTCCACAGAAATACATTGATTGTTTGATAGCAAACGGTAAAACCAACCCTTCGCAGTAGTCTACATGTTCCCCTATGATATTTGCACGACCCGGCGCTCTTACCAAACATTCTGGTTCTCCAAATCTGGTTTTGAAATCCGCAACAACCTTCTTCTTTCTAGTAGGCGTCATTCAATGCAAATTTGGTTGTATTCTTCAGCCATTTTCCTCTTGTAAAATCAGGAAAAGGTTGTGGTTGACTTCCTGTCGCGATCGACTGTTCTGAAAGTGGTGTTATGGCTAGCCAGGTTGCCGCATCATACACATCAAATGGTGGTACCTCATTGTTTTTAGCATGCTCTAATAATGAATGAACCAAGAAGAAATCCATGCCTCCATGACCAGCACCAACAGCTTTTTGTTCCCAACGCTTCCATAGTGGGTGATCATACTTTTTTAAATATGCGTCCTGAGACTCCCATCGGTGAGACTCACTCAGCCCTTCAATATGAATGCTTTTGTTTACCGCCATCCAAAGCCCCTTCTCCCCTTGCACTCTAAACCCTAATGAATAAGGTCTCGGTAAATTGGTGTCGTGATGAAGGATGACTGTTTCTCCGTTGTTACAAACAATCGAAGTTGTCACTTTGTCTCCTAACTTAAATTTTAGTTTGGCATTGGGGTGACTTGATCCGCCTTTTGGATGGTCAACGATATAGTTGTGCAGCCCCCTGGCCTTAGATGCAACAGAAGTTAAATACAAGAATCGGTTTCCGCGATTAATGTTTATCATTTGTGCCACAGGACCAATGCCATGCGTTGGGTATAAATCACCATTTCTATGAACCGAATGTTGCGTCCGCCATTTTGCTTCACTGAACCCTTTTTCTCCAAATTCAACGCCTGAATTATAGGCCGTCTTACCATCATTAAATTTAACGCCTCTCAAGTCGTGTTGATACCCACATTCTAAATGAATAAGTTCTCCAAAAAGGTTTTGTCTTACCATGTTTAATATCGCCATAACGTCTCTGCGATAACAAACATTTTCAAGAAAAAACAGATGGCTTTCACTCTTCTCCTCAGCACGTATTAAGGCCCAACATTCTTCGATAGAAAAGCCGCCACAAACTTCCATTCCAGTATAAATGTTTCTCTCCAGACAAGCAATTGCCATTTCTGTGTGTAACATCCACGGACTTGAAATTATAACAACATCTGGTTTTTCTTTATCTAATAAATTTATGTAATCCTTTTGTCCGTTATCATAAACCATCGGTTGGGCATTTCCTGATTTAGAAAACATAGCTTTTGTTCTTTTTACCATTTCTTTATCAGGATCAGCTATAGCAATTACACGACAATCGCTGCGGTTCAATAATAAGCTTATATGAGATTGTCCTCGGAAACCAGAACCCAAAATCGCAACAGAAAGCTTTGAATCTCTTCTTCCCTGTTTTTTCTTTTGAGCTAAAGTCAAACCAGCTCCTGCAACAGATGTGTTTTTAATAAAATCTCTTCGTTTCATATTGCTAAAGTTAAATTATCTTGCAAGAAATTAATAAATTGTTCTAATATAAAACATGAAAATATTAATCGCCCCTGACAAGTTTAAAGGTTCTCTTTCCGGCAGAGAAGTATGCCAAGCCATCCAACAAGGATTTGCCCGATATGATCCGACAATAAAAACGATCGCCCACCCTCTGGCTGATGGTGGAGATGGTTCTCTCGAAGTGCTTTCAGAATATCTTTCTTTTGAAAAAGTTACTGTTGACACTTTAGATCCTCTTGGACGTCCCATTAAGGCTTCATACTTTACAAATGAGAACACAGCATACGTTGAACTGCCATCTGCTTCTGGGTTGGTTCTGCTAAAGGATGAAGAAAGAAATCCGACGAACACATCAACGATTGGAACAGGTATTTTGATTAAGGACGCACTTAAAAAAGGATTTAATAAAATCTGTTTGTTTTTAGGTGGCAGCGCAACAAACGATGCAGGAATTGGTATTGCTCGTGCGTTAGGGTATTCCTTTATAAATAAAGAAAACAGTATAATAGATCCTATCGGTAAAAATCTATTGGAAATTGAAGATTATAAATTTAATGGTCCAAGATCTACTCTTTCTGTTTCATTTACAATATTGTGTGATGTAAAAAATACAATGTACGGGCCTAACGGGGCTGCTTATACTTTTGCCAAACAAAAGGGAGCAAACACTACAGAAGTTGAACACCTTGATGCCGGACTTCAGAAATTTGCTTCGGTTGTATTAAAGAAAACCCAGAAAGACATTTCCACTATTGTCGGTGGTGGTGCCGCAGGTGGCATAGCTGCTGGTCTATCTGGCCTTTTTAATTGTCAAATCAAATCAGGTATCCAAGAAATATTAACCTTGACAAACTTTGAAAATGTAGCACGTGGTGTAGACATGATAATTTCTGGAGAAGGGAAGGTTGATCAAACAAGTTTAAACGGTAAGGTAATATCTGCTTTGTCTTCTTATACAAAAACACATGCTATCCCTTTACATTTGTTTGTTGGCCAATCTGACTTAATGCCCGAAGAAGGTTCTCCAATAAAAAGTATTCATGCAATTGCTTCCGTGGAAAAGGATATTAATAAGGCAATGAAAAACGGATATGGTATTTTAGAAAACTTGGCTTACGAATTTATCAAAAACATACATCAATAGCGTTCTTAACATTTATGATAAAACGTTTTGTCTAAGTAGCATTTAACGGCTAAGGTACTGGCTTCAAAATGTGGTTGAGGTAATTCTGTTGGTAGGCACCACTGCCAGCCCTCACATTTGTCCTTTTCCATAATTTGTGGTTCGCCTTCATAATCATTTGTATGTAAATTTATCGAAACTGCATGTACGCCTTCTTTTTGATAGGTTCCTAGGTTGTTACAAACACTGAAGACTTTTGGAGAATTGATATCAATACCAGTTTCTTCTTTGACCTCTTTAATGGCAGCAGCTTCAAAACTTTCTCCTAACTCAAGGTGGCCTCCTGGAATTGAGTAATAAGGCGAATGGCTCCCCTTTCTTTTTCCGACCAGAATCTTTCCATCTTCATTTTCAATAATGACACCTACGCCAACCTTGGGTCTTTTCATCTTTTAAAAATTTTCATTTAAATATAATGTCTCAATTAAATCAAACAACTTAGGAAGCGTTTTAAAATAGTGTTGTTCTTAAATTTTAAATATTTCTTTATACTGACTCACATTAAACCCGTTTTCAATGACTGTTTTGTAAGCATCACTGGATTTATTAAGTAGTGGATTGGTATGGTTGAAGTGTATAAAGTGCACCTTCTTTTTATCTTCTGGTTTCAATCCCTTCATTATTTGCATAGATTCAATAACAAAAGGATGTGGAATTAAACTGATATCCCTGTTGTTGATTTCAGCCGCATCATAAAAAGTGGCGTCTAAAAATGCGAAATCAACCACTTTTACCATCTGCACTATTTCTGTGTCCCATTTAGACCATTTATCAATATCTGGAATAAAAAGCACCTTTTTTTTCTCACCCTTGATCAAAAAGCCTACAGTTTCAGAATACTCGTCCCTGTGTGGAACCAACAGTGGCTCTATAGAAAGCTTCTTGCTTAAAACAACAGGCTTGTCGTTTTGCATTTCATTGAGAAGGATGTTCTTCTCGCTAACCAATTGGCTCCAGGGACCATTAGTTCTTAGAAAAGTATCCATTTTTTCCATTACGTATGTTGCTACTCCGTTAGCACCAAGCGCTTCTTTTCCTAAGTACATCAGACCCGTGTAGTGTCCAATATGTGCATGTGTTATAAAAATACCATCTGGCGTTTCTTTATGTTCAAATGGCGCAACACTGTTTAATGTTTTAATTTGCTCTGTAAAGTCAGGGGTTGCTTCAAGTATGTATGTCTTTTGTGTTTCTGAGTCTATCAAACCTAATGAAACAACCTTTCTTGTCTTATCTGGATTTTTAAATAAGTCTTCACAACATGTTTTCTTACATCCAATATGTGGGGATCCTCCATCTTGTGTCGTGCCTAATACAACGAGCGAAACACCATTGTTTTCAACTACCGTTTCTTTGGTTGGTTTTGGGGATTCATTACAAGAAATAATTATAATTGTCAAAAAGAAGAAAAATATGTTGCGCATTATTTTTTTCCTAAAATTAGGAAATCAATTTAATTAAGTAGAATTATCGCAAATGAGTTTTATCAATTCTAAATTCAGTAAAAAGAGATCGTTCTTCAAAAGAATCTTTACTTTTGAGTTATGGATGTTGCTATAATTGGAGGAGGAGCTGGGGGTTTTTTTGCTGCTATTTGTGTGAAAGAAAACTACCCTAAAGCAAACGTCACAATTTTCGAAAAATCGAATAAGGTATTGTCTAAGGTTAAGGTCTCTGGAGGGGGTCGATGCAACGTTACCAATGCGACAACCTCAATCTCTGAACTTTGCAATGCTTACCCGAGGGGTTTAAAAAAACTAAAGAAAATCTTTCGCGAATTCAATAACTTAGACACCATGGCTTGGTTTGAGTCTCGTGGGGTTAAATTAACCGTCCAAGAAGACAATCATGTGTTTCCGGTTACTCAAGACTCGCAAACCATCATCGATTGTTTTTTAAATGCTTGCAACAAGCTTGGAATAAAGGTCATTCTAAAAAAACCAGTCACGTCGATTATTCCAGACCAAAATAAATATAAACTTCAGTTTAAAAATGAAGCAGAATCACCAGAGTTGTTTCACAAAATAATTATAGCAACCGGTGGATCACCAAAAGGATCTGGTCTTGCTTGGCTAAAAGATTTGGGTCACAAAATAGAGCCTCCCGTTCCCTCACTTTTTACTTTCAACATGCCAAACGAAAACATCACAGAACTCATGGGTGTCGTTGTAGAAAAAACGATAGTTTCAATTCAAGGAACTAAGTTAAGGTCTCAAGGTCCATTATTAATTACTCATTGGGGAATGAGTGGTCCTGCCATCATCGTTTTATCTGCATTTGGTGCAAGGATTTTGAACGAATGTGATTACACATTTAAGGTCCAAGTTAATTGGGTAAACGAAGTAAATAACGAAACGGTAAAAGATGCCTTAAACGAGATTGTTAAAGCCAATAGCCAAAAACAATTATCAAATTACCGCCCTTATCAACTACCAGATAGGTTGTGGCAATATTTAATTTTAAAAAGCAGCTTGCCTCCAAGTAAGTTGTGGTCTGAATTAGGGAAAAAAGGAATAAATAAGTTGGTTACTTTACTTACAAATGACGTCTATGATGTCAAAGGAAAGACCACTTTCAAAGAAGAGTTTGTTACTTGTGGTGGCGTGAGTTTAGATTCTATAGATTTGACAACCATGCAAAGCACTGTGTGTAAGAACATTTATTTTACCGGCGAGGTTATAGATATTGATGGCATTACAGGTGGGTTTAACTTTCAATCTGCTTGGACAACAGCATTTATTGCTGCACAGTTAAAAAACTAAGTGCTTTTAACCTTTTAAATTTTAATGGCAATGGAAAAGAACGATGTTCAAAAAAAATTGTTTAGCGAAATCAATAATAAAAAGCTTTTCCAACGTTCTCTGGGTAACAGCCTTGATTATGTTGAAGAGGTTTTTGAAAGAACTGTTTTTCCGAGCAAACAGGCTATTAGTAATCTTGATTCTTTCAATGAAGCCCTTCCTGATAATGGGTTGCCTGGCGAATCAATTATTGAAACTTTAAATAAATATGGCAGTCCTGCAACTGTTGCTCAGCTAGGAGGCCGTTATTTTGGTTTTGTAAATGGCAGCGCTGTTCCAGCAGGAATAGCTGCTAAACTTATGGCAACATTTTGGGACCAAAACACTGCATTAAATATTATATCACCTATTTCTGGAAAATTAGAGGCTGTTGTGGAGCAGTGGCTGAATGAATTATTTGGTTTTGATAATAAATGTGTCTCTGGATTTGTAACAGGAACATCTGCTGCCAACTTTTGCGGAATCTCAGCAGCACGATACAGGATTTTGTCAAATCTTGGCTGGGATGTTAACGAAAAGGGTTTAAGAAATGCTCCTGCAATTAGAATTGTTGCTGGTAAGCATGCACATTCTTCGGTCATAAAAGCTGTCAACATGAATGGTCTAGGTCAAGAGTGTATCGAGTGGGTTGACACAGATCTTCAAGGAAGAATAGAACATGAAAAAATGCCACCTTTGGACAACTCTTGTATCGTCTTGCTTCAAGCTGGAAATGTCAATAGCGGAGCCTTTGATAACTTTAATGCTGTATGTAAGGTGGCTAACGAAGCCGGTGCTTGGGTACACATAGATGGCGCCTTTGGTTTGTGGGCCCAGTGTTCATCTACTCTAAAAAAATGGACTAACGGTATCCACTTAGCCGATTCCTGGGCGGTAGATGGTCACAAAACTTTAAACACCCCTTATGACTGCGGAATAATAATTTGCAAACATCAAAATGCTCTGAGATCAGCTATGCACATGTCTGGTTCATATATCATGAAAAACGAAACAAGGGACGGTATGTATCACACTGGAGATATGTCTCGTCGTTCACGCATTATTGAATTATGGGCAACAATTAAAAGTCTTGGCAAAAAAGGTATTGATGAATTGGTTACAAACATGCATCTGCGGGCCCTTCAATTTGCAAGTTTACTTACTGAAGCAAATGGCTTTGAGGTTTTAAATGAAATAGACTTTAATCAAATAATCGTTTGTTGTAAAACAGACGATTTAACAGAAAAGGTGATGAGGTTTATTCAGGATGATGGCACTTGTTGGGTTGGTCACTCTAAATGGAATAACAAGCGCGTCATTCGAATCAGCATTTGTTCTTGGGCTACTACAAAAAATGATGTTGCGTTGTCGTTTCACGCCTTTAAGCGGGCCTTGCAAAAAGCCACCACTTAGTCGCTAAAAATAAAAAAGCCGTAACC
The DNA here is from genome assembly GCA_013001975.1 of Saprospiraceae bacterium. Taxonomy (GTDB): domain Bacteria; phylum Bacteroidota; class Bacteroidia; order Chitinophagales; family Saprospiraceae; genus RFSX01. The sequence goes on from JABDKX010000122.1 coordinate 32,434, forward strand.
CCCTGGGTCTCTTAATATAATATTGTCAACAATGCCTTCTTTATTAAAGGTGGTGATTTCCTCCGTAATCTTGACATTGGCTTTCCTTACATTAGCAATAACTTCAATGTTGTTCTTTCCATTAAAGTAGGTCATTGATGGATTAAAGAATAGGTGTGGACAAGTGTTTGGTTGCATGAGGCTGATTGAAAACCCTGCCTTGTTAGTTAGAGCAACCCACCCTTGCTCTAGACCTCCCATACTAGGTTCAAAACCGATAATACCTAATAGCTTAAAAGACTTTTCGAAATCCGGCGTTTCTAAACTAACACCAGCAAAGGTTCCTAATACAGAAGCAGGAGCGTTCTCAATATTAGGTTGTTCCTCTTCACTCTCAACCAATGTAATCGGCACACCTGTTGCATCATAAAAAACATGGTTGTTCTCTTTAGAAAAAACCTTTGTGATCGCTTTAATTTTATTTATTTCTGTATCCCATTTTTCTTTATAAATTTTGATGCCTGCTCTTGCAAACCTATCGTCATTTATACTTACTATAACCTTACTATCTGTTAATAAGGTTTGAGAATCCTTCAGTTTGGTGAAGCCTAAGCTTTCATAAAATGCTAAACTATCATTTAGATTCGGAGTCGGTGTTTCTAATATTGTCATTTTTTACATTTTAATCTAAATGAAGATACTAAAATAAAAAAGCCTGTGCGATTCACACTGGCTTCCAGACTATTTCAATGTTGTACTAAACCAATTAACTAGTTATCAGTTTCCTGATGCGCTGTTATTGACATCACCTGTTTTTATAGCAATGATGTCTAAGGATTGCAATGGAAACTCTGACTTTTTAAAGTCTAAATCTTTATCATTCAGGTCAGATATGTTAGGGTTTAAGGTGTTTTCATTTATAAATTTCCAAGCCGTATTGTTAGGAATGCTGGTAATTATATTTAAAATTAATTTTCGCATAATTAAGAGGTCAAGAGCAGACACACGACCGTCGTTATTAACGTCAGCAGCAATTAATTTACAAGAACTACCCAAAGGGGATATTCCTAATATGTGTCGCTGAGAAATGACCATATCTAATGTTGAAACACCGTCAAGGTAATTGTCGTTTCCTCTTAAGCTCAATTTAAAACTGGAATCATTGGAGATGTCGTTGTTTGCCGCAACACAATTCATAAACTCTAAGAGACTTCCACTGCTTGGATCACACGCAGATAAGTCCACTGCAAAACCTGTCTCGTCTGTTGAAACGATAACGTCTATAACGGATACATCATTTCCATTACAATCTTTTACCGTTGTAACACCTAGTGCTGTATTCGTAATTTCATTGATTTTCAAGACCTGATTAAACATTGATGTTTTTGATGTACACCAGTCCAAGGCGGTCCAACTTCTGACTATTTTATATGGTCCAGTCGGACTAGACTCGACAACTTGGTCTTCATAAGCAGTAAGAATTGTTGAATTGCCATCTAAAAATTCTGCTGGCTCTGGGCCTCCAATATTTTCTGGCTTCAAATCGTCGGGCTCGCCAAATTCTAGTGTAATCGAAGGCTCTGGCCAAATGACATCATCTAATGTTGGAAGCTCAATATGAATCGTTTGGGTACACGTATATACATTTCCTGTATTCGTTTCTTCGAGTTTGTAATTAATGTTTGCTTTACGATCAACACATGAGTTATCAACGATAGTAACTGTTTTGTCAAGTTCGTAGGGCCCAGAAAGGTTTATTGTTGGGCTACCATAGCTTGAATAACTTAAGTCCAGATCAAACAAGTGAACATTTACATCATCTGGGCATTTTATTTCTTGTGCAGATAAAGTAAAGCCAGCTATAATAAAACTAATAATTAAGGCGGTCGTTTTCATCATTTTACGATTTTGAAAAGTATTATCTATCTCCCAAAACGAATGAGAGTTTGTTGCTTACCCACCTAAGACGCAACGAAAAATATGAACGTTGCACAGTTTTGAAATTTCCTGCTTATTTTTTTACAAAAACTGAAGAAAGATAGTGTCTGTTGAGTGCAGCAATATTTTCCACAGATATTTCTTTAGGACATTCAACACTACATGCGCCTACATTTGAGCATTTTCCAAACCCTTCTTTATCCATTTGCTTGACCATATCTTTTACTCTTCTGTTGTGCTCAACCTTACCTTGTGGTAACTGCTCTAAGTGATTCACTTTTGCAGATGTAAACAACATCGCTGAACCATTTGGGCATGCAGCGACACATGCACCACAACCAATGCAAGTTGCTGAATCAAATGCATCCGAGGCTTGATCTTTTTCTACAGGGATTGTGTTGCCATCCGGAGCTTGTCCTGTATTTACAGAAATATAACCCCCGGCTTGAATAATTCTATCAAATGACGACCTATCCACAACCAAGTCTTTTATAACAGGAAAAGAATTGGCTCTGAAGGGCTCAATTGTAATGGTGTCACCTGATTTATATGCACGCATATGAAGCTGACAAGTCGTCGTTCCCGTTTGTGGACCATGTGGTCTTCCATTTATAACCATGCTACAAGCACCACAAATACCTTCTCGACAATCATGTTCAAAAGCGACTGGTTCTTTTTTTTCTGAAATTAATTTTTCATTTAAAACATCTAACATTTCCAAGAAAGACATATGCTCTTCTGCTTCAATATTATGATGCTCAAATCGCCCTTGTGCATTTCCGTTTTTCTGTCTCCAAACTTTTAATGTCAACTGCATAACTACATTTAATTTTTCTAAATTATAAAAGGACTATTATTTATAACTACGTGTTTTTAATTCTACATTCTCAAAAGTCAATTCCTCTTTGTGAACTTGTGGTTGCCCGCCTTCTTTCCATTCCCAAGCAGCAACGTATGTATAATCTTCGTCATTTCTTTTGGCTTCCCCTTCTTCACTTCGATACTCTTCTCTAAAGTGTCCTCCACAAGATTCATTCCTATCCAATGCATCTCTCATCATAACTTCACCCATTTCCAAAAAGTCCTCAACTCTGATTGCTTTTTCAAGTTCTGGGTTAAATTCATTTTGATCACCTGGAACAAATACGTCTTTATAAAATTCTTCTCTTAACTCCTGAATCAACTTTATCCCCTTTGTCAAACCTTCTGCGTTTCTTGACATACCACAATATTCCCACATTATTTTTCCTAGCTTCCTGTGAAAACTTTCTACGGACTGATTTCCATTAACGGACATCAACCTTTCGATTCTAGTTCTCGTGTCTTTTTCTGCAGCGTTAAATTCAGGAAGGTTGTTGTCAAATTTTGGCGTTCTAATTTCATTTGACAAGAACTGACCAATTGTATAAGGAATAACAAAATAACCATCGGCGAGTCCTTGCATTAGGGCAGATGCTCCCAAACGGTTAGCTCCATGATCGGAGAAGTTTGCTTCACCTAAAGCAAACAATCCTGGAATGTTCGTTTCTAAATTGTAATCTACCCAAATGCCACCCATTGTGTAGTGAACAGCGGGGTAAATTTTCATCGGTTGCTTGTATGGGTTTTCGCCTGTAATCTTTTCATACATTTGAAACAAGTTGCCATACTTTTGTGATACAACCTCTTCGCCTAGTTCTAAAATTTGGGATGACGTTGGGTTATCAATTCCTTTTGAATGAGCGGCCGCTTTGCCATATCGGTCGATTGCATCTGCAAAATCTAAATATACCCCCAAGCCTGTTCTCACAACACCTTTGCCCTCGTCCGTAGCCGTTTTAGCGGCCCTTGATGCGACATCCCTTGGAACTAAGTTTCCAAAAGCAGGATATCTTCTTTCCAAGTAATAATCTCTATCTTCTTCAGGAATATCAAGTCCTGTCTTTTTTCCTTCTTGTATTGCCTTTGCGTCTTCCAGTTTCTTGGGTACCCAAACACGTCCATCGTTTCTGAGAGACTCAGACATCAACGTTAGTTTTGATTGATATTCACCAGAAACTGGAATACATGTTGGGTGTATCTGTGTAAAGCATGGGTTCGCCATCAAAGCGCCTTTCTTTACTGCTCTCCATGCAGCACTCACATTACAACCCATTGCATTGGTTGAAAGATAAAATACATTGCCATATCCTCCTGTCGCTAAAACAACACAATGAGCAGCATGTTTTTCTAGTTCTCCCGTTAACAGATTCCTTGTGATGATACCCCTCGCTTTACCGTCTACTAAAACCAAGTCCAACATTTCGTGGCGGTTATACATCTTTACATTGCCTAAAGAAATTTGTCTCGATAATGCAGAATATGCTCCTATTAATAATTGCTGACCTGTTTGTCCTCTTGCGTAAAATGTCCTAGACACTTGAACACCACCAAATGATCTGTTTGCAAGTAATCCTCCATATTCTCTAGCAAAGGGAACGCCTTGAGCAACAGCTTGGTCAATAATTTCCGTGCTGCATTCGGCAAGTCTGTGCACATTCGCTTCTCTTGATCTGTAATCACCGCCTTTTATCGTATCGTAAAATAATCTGTAGACACTATCTCCATCATTTTGGTAATTCTTTGCTGCATTTATTCCACCTTGTGCAGCGATGCTGTGCGCTCTTCTAGGACTATCATGAAATGTAAATGCCTTAACATTATATCCCAGTTCTCCCATCGTCGCAGCAGCAGAGGCGCCAGCTAAGCCCGTTCCTACAATAATAACTTCAAGTCTTCTCTTATTGTTAGGTGCCACCAGGTTCATCGACCCTCTGTATTTTGTCCACTTCTCGGCTAACGGCCCTTCAGGTACTTTTGAATCTAATTTCATATCTGATAATTTATCTTGCTTGAATTTATTCGGTTCAATAATTTGAGAGTTTTGCGAAATACATATATAGTGGGATCAATGCGTAAAGCAATGAAATGCCAACAGAAAATAAAATGCCTATAACATTTATCGCTGGCGTATATTTTGGGTGTTGTAACCCTAGTGTTGTAAATGCACTTTGGAATCCATGTATAAGGTGTAATGCCAAAGCAATAAGACCTACAATATAAATGACAACTATCCAAACATTTCCAAAAGCCATGCTCACCCTCTGGTAAATATCCTTTACTTGATAGTCTATGTCTGGATAGGTTATTAAGTCTAAAGTGTCGGTAAACTTTACTTTATACCAAAAGTCTCCCATATGAACGCAAAGAAAAAATAAAATAAAGGTTCCTAATAACGCCATGTTCTTTGATAACCAGTTGCCGTTTTCATACGTATTTACGGCATATTTTGATCCTTTCGCCTTTCTGTTGTCCAAAACAATAATAATACCTTGTATCGCATGTAATAGTATGCCCACATAAAGCCCAATGGAAATAAATTTAATAACGATGTTCGTAGACATGAAATGGGCATAAATATTAAATGCCTTTCCGCCATCTGGTATCAATAGCTGAAGGTTACCTAATAAGTGCACAATTAAAAAAGAAATAAGGAATAGCCCAGTAAGACTCATTACTAGCTTTTTTCCAATACTCGATGATAGAAAGTCAATTATCCAACGCATCTGAAAATGTTTCGTTTTTCGCTGTTAAATCAGGAATAAATACTATCCTGTTGTTACTGCCAAACAAAAATAAAGTTTCATCCTTATTCTTTGTGATATCCTCCGTATTTAGACTAAATCTAATTATTGAATAACAAACATTTTCACTTATTTTAATGCGAAACCTAGATTCTGACTAATTAATCAGGTATCTTTGCACCGTAATGAGTAATAAAGTATCTAAATCTCTAGAAAAACTCGTTAGTTTATTTCCAGAGATTGCCCCTCCAATAACAATTTCAGAAGAATCAGTAATTGCTTTTAGTTCCAAAAACAAACCAATTTCATTGGATTTAATGGATGAATATTTTTCTGTTTGGGACCAAATCGATGAATTTACCGAAATGGTGCCATGTTTTCAGCTCAATATATCTGATGGCTATTACGCGCTTGTTTATTGGAAGGGATCACTTTTAACTTATGAATACATATTAATTACTTTAGATAAAAACAATACATTAATATCTAAAAAGGTCATAGCTGGAACAATCAGCAATGGACAAACAATAAAAAAATCTGTAGCTACAATCGATGAAGAATATTGTATCTACACAGCCGTTGGAGAGCAAGATGTTTCAATTAGAAACTACATTCCTACTAATAGCTCCGCTTTTAAATTCGAAATAGAACCTGATGGAACTATAAGCTCTTCACAAGAAGAAAATTATTTATGGGAAGAAGAAAACCAAAAAAGAAAAAATTAGGCACTGACCAACTCAAAAACTACCTCTTAAAGTATTTTTTAAAGAATCCTAAAAAAAGAATGAATGCGTCTCAACTAAGCAAAAAGCTAAAGTTGAAAGTCAGTAAAGATGCTATTAACCACGCCCTCAGTAAACTGTTATCAAAAAATGTTTTACGTCAAGTTTCAGATCACAAGTTTGTTCTGGATAAAAATTATATTTCTAAAGAAAGAAAAGTAAAAGAACCTAGTAAAAATCTAATCGGTCGCGTCGCTATGATAAAGTCTGGTGCTGCCTATATTATTGTGCCGAACAATGAAGAAGATATTTATGTCCCTGCTAAGTTTTTAGGAACTGCTCTAAATGGTGATGAAGTTGAAATCAGTATTTCAAAATACAAGGGCAGAAAACCAGAAGGAAAAGTTGTCTCTGTAGTCAAAAGAAATACAACTCAAATAATGGGTAAAATTCTAACGTTTAGAAAGTATGGAATTGTCACTTCTAGCAGCAGAAAAAACCCTTTTGATGTTTTTGTAAACCCAAAAGATTTTAATGGTGCGAAAAAAGGAGATCGTGTGCTTATTGACATAACAGACTGGGGAAGCAACAAAGACCAAATGATTTGGGGTAAAGTCAAGAAGATCATGAACGACCTCGATGATCATAACTGGACCATGGAAAACATCTTAGTTGAAAATGGCTTCTCGTCAGATTATCCAGACGAGGTTATGGAACAAGTAAAAAAGATATCGGATGAAATTTCTGAAGAAGAAATATCAAACAGAAGAGACTTCAGAGATGTTCTTACGTTTACGATCGATCCCGATACAGCGCAAGATTTTGATGATGCCATTTCATATGAAGAATTAGAAAATGGTAATCTGGAAATAGGTGTTCATATTGCGGATGTTACGCATTATATGAAAGCCAATACACCTTTGGATAAAGAAGCTTTTGCAAGGTCAACATCGGTTTACTTAGTAGATCGCTGTATCGCTATGCTTCCAGAAAAACTTTCAAACAACCTCTGTAGCCTTGTACCAAATAAGGATCGCTTGGTCTTTAGTGCTGTTTTTGAATTTAACAAGAAACACAAGATGGTTAGAGAGTGGTTTGGTCGATCTATAATTCATTCAGACAAACGATTTACTTATGATGAAGGCCAAAAATCTTTAGACAATAAAAACGGACTTTTCCATCGCGAATTAACTGCAATAAATAAAGTTGCCCACAGCTTACGAAAAGAAAAGTTTAAAAATGGCGCTATTGCATTTGAGTCCGATGAAATAAAATTCATCCTTGATGAGGACAATAGGCCGACAGGCGTTTTTGTCAAACAAAGAAAGGATGTACACATGCTTATTGAGGACTTTATGTTATTGGCAAACAAGCGTGTGGCAAAATTCGTGGCTACAAAAAATAAAGAAAATCCAATCCCTAACGTATATAGAATACACGACGTACCTGATGTGGAACGTCTGGTTGAGTTAAAGTCTCTTATGGAGGAGTATGATGTTACCCTAGATTTGTCATCACCAGACAAAATCGCGGAATCCTTTAATACGTTGTCAGAAAAATCCAAGACTGATGATAAGTATAAGCTCTTGATGGGCTTTGCGATCAGGACAATGGCTAAAGCAGTGTATTCAACAGATAACATCGGTCACTATGGTTTGCACTTCGAACACTATACGCATTTTACATCTCCCATCAGGCGGTATTCAGACGTTCTGGTTCACAGAATCTTAGCTCAAAACTTAAAGAAGGAAAAGAGAGAAGACAAAGCAAAGTTAGAGGCTAAATGTGTCCATATTTCTAAGCAAGAACGTCGGGCCATGGAAGCAGAAAGAGATTCCATTAAGTACAAACAAGTAGAATATATGTCTGATCATATTGGTGAAGAATATGTCGGCATTGTTTCTGGGATGATTGAAAAGGGAATCTTTGTTGAAGTCTCTGAAACGAAAGCAGAAGGATTAATTCCTTTCAACAATATGTCAGACAACTATGTGGTTGAACAGGGAAGGTACTTGGCAAGAAGCTTACACTCAAAGAAAAAGCTTATGTT
>JABDKX010000157.1 GCA_013001975.1 Saprospiraceae bacterium
AGGACCTGTCAGGTCCTACAACCTGACAGGTTGCTGAAATAAAAATTTGCTGTCTGTTTTATTTCCTTAGTTTCTTATGATAAGACAGGAAATGAAGAAAAAGTAAAATCAATGAACTGTCAGAAAATTTGAGCTGAGGACCTGTCAGGTCCTACAACCTGACAGGTTGCTGAAATAATCTTAAAATTATTCTTATCTAGACTTTGTCCAAATAAAAATAAAGCATAGTTTTGTGGTGAAATAAAGAGAACCATGAAACATCTAAAGCTGGTAATTTTATTTTTAATTACCCAAAATATATACAGCCAAACGACGATAACCTTTGATGACGACGCTGCCAATAAAATGTACATCAGACTGTACGCGCACGTTGATTACAATCAAAAAATTGAAGCGAATAAGAGAACACCAGGTAAAATGGATGTCCATCGCGTTGTTACACTTTTTGGTTATCAATTTAATCGAAAAACACAGTTTGTTACAGAAATCGAAGTTGAACATGTCAAGGAAATCTATGTTGAGCAAGCATTTGTAAAGCATCGTTTAACGAAAGGCATCAATCTGAAAGCAGGTCTTTTATTAATTCCGATGGGCTTTGTAAATGAGATGCATGAACCCACATTTTTCTATAGTGTTGAAAGACCCCTTTTAGATAAAAATATAATTCCTACTACTTGGCGAGAAATTGGTTTTGGAATTTCAGGTTTGTTTCCAAAGAACAGTTTGAAGTATCAGCTCTACTTGGTAAACAACCCTATCAGCTTTAATGACTCTGGAACGATAAACGGAGAGAAAGGATTTCGATCAGGAAGACAAAAAGGAGCAGAATCAACCGTGACTTCTTTACCTGGACTTTCAGGTCAAATAGAATACTTTGGTTGGGATGGCATCAAAGTAGGATTGTCAGCTTATCACGGAAAAACGAATACTTCATTAGTCAATAATTTTAATGGCCTTCAGACGCCAGAATCTACAGAAGTTATTGATAGTTCAACGGTTACTTTATCAATGGCCACGTTGCATGCTGCCATGAACAAAAACCAATGGACTACAAGGTTTCAATATACCATGACGAAGTTTTCTAATGTTGTTCAATACAATGCATTCGCTAACAGTGATGTGCCCGAATTGATGCACGGCTTTTATTTTTTAATGGCTTACGACTTGATTAAAAACCAAAATATTTCGTTCGAACCATTTGTACGTTATTCACACCTCAATAATCATTTAAGGGTGTCTGATAATTTAGAAAAAAATTCAGCCTTGAAACAAGATATCATCACGCTCGGATTTAATTACAAGCCAGATCCGGGTGTCGTATTTAAAATTGATTTCCAATTTTACAACTTAGGGAATAATACAAATTATCAACAATTTAATACTGGAATAGGCGTATGGTTTTAACAATACTCATATCAATATTATCTCTTTGTTTGAACCAAGCCCCTCTGACAGAAAAGTATCACAAACAAGTCAGTAAAAACATTTCTAAATCCTTTTCTAAAGGATCGTTAGATCTTAAACCGATTGATTTTAGGCGAGGAGAATTGAGCAAGATTTATATTGACAAAAACTTTCAAGGCCACATCCTTATTGCTGAAGTAGCTGCATGTAATTTAGGCGGATGTTCCTCTTTTGAAAATGTAAAAAAAGATAAGAATTCAGAATACTTTGATCTTCTGCTTATTCTCAATAAAGAAGAAGAAATCGTGACTATTAAAATTTTGGATTACTTTTCTGACTATGGATATGAAATCACCTCCAAAAATTACTTGAAAAAATATTTGGGCAAACAGCCTTGTGATTTTAAAAATGAAATTGATGGTATTGATGCTATTTCTGGAGCTACCATTTCTAGCTATGCATTAGAAGGAATGATCAGTACGATGTGTGAAAAATTATAACCCGATTATTTCCAAGTACCGGCATAATCGATAGGATCGCTTGAAATACTTTTCAAATAATCGTATCTGATTCTCGTCAGTTGTCTCAGGTGTAATAAATCATGCGCCACCCAATTGTTCAACATAAACAAAGGAGACAAATCTCCAAAGTGAGGGTGCTTCTTTACGTTTAACCACCCTGGATCATCGGCATCTAAGTTTTTCAAAAATTCCAAAGAAGATTTTCGTTCTTTAAAAAAAGCTTCGCAAACTGATTTATAATCTTGATTAATATAGTCTCTAGAGAGCACCCACCCTACTGGATCGATAGACTTTAAATCGCCTTCAGGATTGGTCATTATCGAAGCCATCCTAGCTTTGAAATCTTCCTTTTCTTCATCTAATAAATGACAAACGACTTCTAAATAACACCAACTTTTTTCGTCTTTCTTCCATTTCACTAATTCCAAATTGATGTTATTTAAAATTAATTGAAACTGTTGAAGATTAACTTCAAGTTCGTGTATTTGATGTTTCATAATCGATTAGCTCGTCAATAATTTTTTAACCAACCCTGAAAGGGTTTTGCCATCTGCTTTCCCAGCCAACTTAGCCGACGCCATGCCCATGACTTTACCCATGTCTTTCATGCCTTCTGCTCCAGTTGATGCAATAACTTCTTTTATAATAGGCATCAATTCCTCTTCCGAAAGTTGTTGCGGTAGATATTTTTTCAAAACTTCAATTTCCTCTCTTTCAATAACGGCCAGATCTTCACGTCCTTGCTTTTCAAAAATTGACAATGAATCCTCTCTTTGCTTAACAAGCTTTTGAATCAATTTAATTTCACCAGTACTGTCAAGCACTTTTCCTGATCCATCTGTTTTTTGTAAAAGGATGGCGGCCTTAGCAGCTCTGATGGCTCTCAATGCAGCTTGATTTTTACTTTTCATGGCCTCTTTCAAATCTGTCATCAATGATTTCTCTAAACTCATTTCTTTTTATTTTGTTCTTCTATTCTATTTGCAATATTAACGAAATCCTCAACACTAAGTTGCTCGGGTCTCATATGAAATAATTCATCTGATGTATCTTCAAGTAACGGCTTGAGTGTGTTTCGTAATTTTTTTCTACGTTGTTGAAATACCAACTTAATAACCTTTGAATATAATTTGGCATCACATTTTAACGTATAATCTTCCAAGCGGTTCAGATAAATAATACTGGAGTTAACTTTTGGTGGTGGTGAAAATGCTTCAGGTGGAATATCAAACATTTTATTGGTTTCATAATAAGCTTGAGCATTTAAACTTAAGATACCATTTTGTTTTCCTTTTTTATTAGAACAAATCCTTTCGGCGACTTCCTTTTGAAACATGCCAATCATAATCGGAATGTAATCTAAGTTTTCCAACATTTTGAATATTATCTGAGAAGAAATATTGTAAGGAAAATTACCAACCAGTGCAAAAGGTTGACCATCAAAAATATTTTTCAAATCCAATTTTAAAAAATCACCTTTTATGATTTTTTCTTCATCCATTTGTTTGCTCAGAATCCGAATCATATCTCGATCAAATTCAGATGCTTTAAAATGTGTAAAGTGTTTGTCTAGTCTAAATGTCAGTACTCCTTGCCCTGGACCAACCTCTAAGATTGGCATATCTTTAGGGCATTTTTCTTTTATTAATGCGACAATATTATCGATCGTTGCCTCATTTGTAAGAAAATGCTGGCCAAGATGTTTTTTTGCTTTCAATATATCCGTTGTTTTAATTTCAAAGCCTTAAAAAAGATGTCAATAAAGTATATCTTCGTGATCTACAATACATTGACATGCGAAAGAAAATAAAGATAGGTATAACAATTGGCGATATTAATGGAATTGGTCCAGAAGTTATTATAAAAGCGCTTTCTAGTCCAAATATTACCGATTATTTTATTCCGATTATTTATGGCTCAGCTAAAGTGATTGCATATCACAAAAACATAGTGGGTGCAAATAATTTTCAATTTGTTTCCATTAAGCATCCAGACAATGCGGCTCATAATAAAATCAATGTATTTAATGTTTGGGATGAAACAAGCGATATAGAGCTTGGTCAGGCTACAAAAGACGGTGGCAAGTTTGCTATGTTGGCACTTCAACAAGCAGTGAGTGATGCCAAAGAAGGATTGATTCAAGCAATCGTGACGGCACCAATAAATAAAAATGCAATGAAGTTGGCCAATTTTGAACATGTTGGGCATACCGAATATTTCACGCAGGAATTTGAAGCATTAGAAACTGTTATGACGATGGTTTCAGACTCAAAAATAATAGCACTAGCCAGCAATCATGTTCCTGTAAGTGAATTAAATGATGCCTTGGATAAAAAGAAAATTATCAGAAAATTAAAAGTGCTTACCAAGGCATTAAAGCAAGATTTTGGTTTTGAACGGCCGACAATAGCTGTTCTGGGATTAAATCCACATGCTGGAGATGATGGTGTGATTGGAAATGACGAAGAAGCCTATATAAAACCAGCTATTAAGGAAGCTAAAAATAATGGTGTTATTGCTGCAGGCCCATATCCTGCGGATGGTTTTTTTGGCAGTAATCAATTTCAAAAGTTTGATGCTATTTTAGCCATGTATCATGACCAAGGATTGATCCCTTTTAAATTACTTTCTTTTGGTTCTGGAGTTAATGTAACTGCTGGGTTACCTATTATCAGAACATCACCAGATCATGGCACAGCTTACGGCATTGCAGGACGTAATGAAGCGAATCCAGAGTCGATGCGAAAAGCTATATTTTTGGCGAAAGAATTGTATTTGAATCGAGCGAGATACTCAGAAGATTCGAAAAATGCGATGAAAAAAGCGCCAAAGTTTCAAGAAGAAGTCCAAGAGTAGCTGAGATTTAGGTTCACAACTTATCAATAGATTGGTTTATTGCCTTTTCATTCCCTTTCCACTTCGGCATTTCAAATATATGACTTATACTTGATCTTTGCTTAAAGATTAAGTATCATTTTTGATTGTTAATTCTATTACTTAAAGATTTAAACGGATCTGCGGCATTATCTAGTTTACTAAGATTATATTTCTCTATAAACTTTATCAATTTCTTAGCATAATTGGGGTCAGTAGCATATCCTGCATTTTGCAAGCCATGTGCCCAAGCTTTGTAGTCCGTTTTTGATATATTAAATAAGTGTAAGTAATGTGCAGTTTGACTTAAAAAGTTGGAATGATCTATATAAGAATCAAACACGCTCTCATAAGATCTGAAACATGAATTTATGAGATTTCCTTGCGGATCTAAGTCATCATCTTTATGGTAATATGTATACCCTTTCCAATAGCTTTTACATTTTATTCCAAAGTGATTCTTTGCCTGTTTAGCTAAGTCACTTTTACCAAAATGTGATTCATGCAATGCTTGTGCTAATTTAATACTTGCGGGAACGCCAGTACGGTGCATTTCAATAATGGCCAATTCTTTATAATTATCAATATAATTATAGGCAGCAATATCTAAATCTCCATTCGAAAAAGATCCTAGAAATACAATAAATAGTAATTTGTTCAGAATATACAATGTTCAGGTAGTTTTAAGTCTTACATAATTCAAAATTTGTGCCAACCTTAGGAAAGCCAAACAAATTTGACTTAATCAATATCTTGAATTTCGCAGCCATTGAAATAATGCAATTTCAACCAATTCGTTAGCGTTGAAATATTATTAAAAGGCATTTTGTCGCCAAACTCATCTGTATAAACAACATTAATTTTGTCATCCTTATTATAATGATCCTTTAGAAATATCAAAAAGTAACTCACTTCACCAGGATTTATATCGATTATACTTAATCCAGTATCATCACAATCTAATATATCTGCAAGAAAGACACCACCACTTTTTACTTCAAACTGCGAGGTCAAATCAATATGGTTACCTGCAAAAAATTTGATATCCTCCGTCGATAACACAGTGGCATCAGAAGATATGTCTTGTTTAACATGATAGGCATTCTGCACTATAGGGTTAATGTACAAACTTATCGCATCACAAGCCACTTGATTGCAACCTTCATCAACAATACCATCACAATTGTTATCTTGACCATCACAAACCTCTGTGTTTGTTGGATAATTATTAGCATCCAAATCATCACAATCACTAGGAAAGGCGACATATCCAGCTGGTTGAGCACATTGATATAATGTTACATTATCTTTACCATAACCATCACTATCAAAATCTTCATACCATTCGATACTTGTTAAATCTGCGTCTGCACCATCAACCAGTCCATCACAATCATTATCCAAGCCGTCACATATTTCAGGAAATCCAGGATTGATCATGTTATTCGAATCATCACAATCCGTATCATCTATAACATAACCGGTAGGCGGCAAACAAGCCAATGTTGTCATACTTGCATCACCATATCCATCATTATCATTATCTAAATAATATGTATTATATACAACATCAGGATCATTTTGATCTGTTAAACCATCACAATCATTGTCTTTACCATCGCAAAGTTCGGGAGCTCCTGGATAAGAAGCATCGTCATCATCATCACAATCAGAATTGTTTATAACGTAACCGTTAGGCTCAGAACAAGAGGTTTCAAATATATTATAATCTCCATAACCATCCCCATCAGCATCTTTATAGTAGGTTGTGGGCGATGCACATTGTTGAACCTTAATTATGTTAAGCCCATATTTAATGTCAGATATCAATAGGTTACCAGATGCAAAAAATGGATAGCTTCCCCATGCCCCGTTATATCCGTTATAGCTTCCTCCATTATCAGGATATGTATCATAATATGCAATCATATCAGGTGCTTCAGGGTTGCTCAAGTCATATACTTTCATTCCGTCTTCATAATAAGACAAATACATCGTATCGTTTTTTACAAAAGGGTTATGCGGTGTCACGTCAGTCGAAGTATTTGAAATCGGATCTTTAAAAGTTGTAACCAATTGAATATCGTTGACAGGATGTCCCAAATTTGCCAAGTCTATAACTGCCAGAGGCTGACCAGTTGGAACTTCCTCAGCATAATATGCATAATCACCAGCGTCATTATTCCAACTGCTGTGATTATAGCCAGGAGAATTGTAATCCCCCAACAGCTCGATGTTATTCAGATCCCTCATATCCCAAACGTAGTAGCCTTTATATCCATGCGAACAATACGCAGTATCATTTTTAACATATACATCATGCACATAAAAATTTGCACTGGGCTGTCCGATCTCATCATCGAATTCAATTTCAGCTAATCTGACTGGTATATTCGGCGTTGTAATGTCTATAACCACAAGTCCTTCCACCGCGGTATTGCTTCCTGCAGCGTATAATTTCTGAGTTGAAGTATCTATGTAGATATTATGAGCGCGGGTAAAAAAGGTATCAATAGTCGCCACATGTGTAATATTTCCCGATGGTAAGGCTGACATATCAAAAATATGCAAGCCTTCATTACAATTGTCGCAAACGCCATACATATAATCGCCATACGTTTTAAAATCTCTCCAAATTGTACGATTACCACCATAAAATCCGTATTCACGTATTGGTAATGTTGGATCAGAGATATCTACAACTAAAATTGAGTCAACATTCCCTAAAATGGCATATTCAGAACCTTCAGAAGCCGTGTATCCCCACACATCATTATAGGTTACACCACTTTTAATTGGCATATTCGGTGGATTAAATTGTCCAATTCTTTCCATATTGAGAGAATCTTGAGCAATTACATTTGCGCAAAGCATTCCAATAATAAACCCCGTGTAAAAGAATTGTTTTAGCATTATAAATCTGTTAAAATGTATATAAATAAGGGGATTGACTAGTATAAAAGTAAGAAGAATTGAATAATTAAAATTTAAAAAATGATCTAATTAAACTTATTGTTTAAAAAAACTACCTTAAAAACCCGTATTTCTACTTGGTTTATTGTTGATAGATACTGTTTATTTTAAACAAAAAAAAACCTATCTTTAGAATATTATAAAAACAAACCCTTTAAACTATGAAAATGCTACGACCCCTTTTCCTACTGTTAATTGTAGGTTCATTTCAAACAGATCTGTTTTCACAGAAAGTGATCGATCAGGACGACCCAGAAAAAGCCCAAGTCTTTACACAAGATGTAATTGTACAGGGTAGTGAGTGTGTGGGTATTGATTGTGCTTCTAGTGAAAGTTTCGGATTTGATACTGGAAGGTATAAAGAAAACAATTTAAGATTACACTTTGATGATACAAGTAACTCTGCATCATTTCCTTCGAATGACTGGAGATTTACATTTAATGACAGTTCTAACGGAGGAGCTAACTATTTTAGTGTTGATGATGCAACTGCTGGACGGCAAATATTCAGAGTAGATGCTGGTGCACCTGCTAATTCATTAAGGGTTGACAATAATGGTGATGTATCTATTGGGAACGCGAATGCTGTGACAGAATTACATATTACAGATGGTGACTCTCCAACAATAAGACTTGAGCAAAATGGTTCAAGCGGATTTACACCACAGACTTGGGATATGGCAGGAAATGAAACCAATTTTTTTGTTAGAGATGTAACAAATGGTTCAAAACTACCTTTCAAAATTAAGCCGGGAGCTCCGGATAATGCTTTATTTGTAGCAGCAGATGGTGACATAGGATTAGGAACACAAAACCCTGCGACTACTGCGTCTCTGCATATCGTGCGTACGACAACTGCAAACTTGAAAATTGAAAATACAACAGCATCTAACGGAGGTCGTGTATTACTTGATCTTGAGAATCATGGTCCTACAAGAGTTGACTTCTACAACACAAATGCTAATGTTAAATGGAGAAATCAAGTAGATAATCAAGGAAGATACAAATTAGGCGTTGCTAATGGATTGGGTGTATTGACTTTAGATGACGGAACTGGAAACATGACAGTCACTGGAACAGTTACAGCTAATGGTGTTTTATTAACTTCTGATTTAAGATTGAAAAATAATGTTTCTGAATTTAAAGGTGGTTTAAAAGAAGTCCTTCAAATAAATCCTATCAATTATGAATTTAATGGAAAAGGTGGATTTGAAACTGGAAAACCATATGTTGGATATGGTGCTCAAGAACTTCAAGAAATCGCTCCTTACTTAGTGCATGATTTTCAAATTGAAAAAGAAAATGCAGATGGTATTCTTAAGTCTTCAGAATCTTATTTGAAAATTGATCCTATGGCTGTTCAAGTATTGTTGGTAAATGCGATTAAAGATCAAAATGAACTTATCGTTGATAAAGAAGAAAGAATTGCTGAATTAGAAGGCGAAGTTTCTGATTTGAAAAATCAAATGGAAGAAATTTATACTTTATTAAAAGGAAAAGGCAGCCAAGATGTAACATTAGGAACAGATGCTTTATTGAAGCAAAACTATCCTAATCCACATGAAGGTGAAACTGTCATAGAATATTTCATTCCAGAAAATTCTACAAATGCTCAAATTCAAATTTTTGATGCAACAGGAAAGTTAATTCAAAGTGTAAATATTGCTCAGAAAGGTGCAGGTCAATTAAATGTTGATTCTCGAAATATTCCTAATGGTCAATATACTTACTCATTGGTTCTTGATGGCAATATATCTTCTACCAAAAAAATGACTTTAGCGAAATAGTAAAAATCTAATTTATATATTAAAGGCTTTTTCAATGATATTGAAAAAGCCTTTTTTTATAGTTTTACTTATTAAATTTTATCATGCCAATTGATGCGGATTTAAATAAGCTTAAGAGGACCGACCTTACTAAGGTTGTTTTGGTTCTTGGAATGCACAGGAGTGGCACCAGCTCCTTGATGGGAAGTCTTGAAGAATTAGGTTTAAACATAGGGCAAGCAAATAATACATCTCAATATAATTCAAAAGGCAACAAAGAAATTCCTGATTTTAGAAAATGGCATGATCAAATTTTTGCTAACAACCAAGCAAATTGGAATCAACCAAAAAACATCATTGATTGGTCAGAAACCAACCTAAAGGAACTCTATCAATTAATTAAAAATCATTTTGGCGATTTAAAAATTTGGGGACTTAAAGATCCCAGACTTTTGTTTATGATAAAAGCTTGGTTTCAAATTATTCCTAAAAAGAAGATCGTTTTTTTTGCTTCTGTCAGGCACCCTATTTCAGTTGTTAAGTCCTTATTAAAAAGAGGTAATATTAATTCAGAAAAGGAAGGTTTCTTAATTTGGAAAAAATACAACAAGCGATTACTCTTTCTTTCTAAAAAATTCAATATTCAATTTATCGACTTTGATAATGATGCAGCTCAAAACAATCGTATCATTATGTCTTTGTTCTCAGATATGATTGGTCCTCCAGCAAAACAAAATTTATCATTTTACGATGAGCGCTTAGTTCATTCTAAGGAGACAATAGAAAGCTGTCCAGAATCTTTAAGGTCACTGTATGACCAACTTTTAATCAACTGTAAAAATACAGCCGAAATGGTTCTAAAAAATTGATTATGTCTCAAGTCATTTTTAATATAATATTTACGCCACACACTGTAAGATGCTTGCTGCCTTTTGCAGAGAGCATTCAAAGACATAATGATGTTGGCATTCGACTTGTTTCAAATAATTGTTCTGAAAAAGAGGATTTACAATTAAAATCAAAAGCAACAAATTCTGAATGCTATCACTATTATAAAGTAAACACAAATAAAATTTTACAACACCATGAGGTATTAAATGAACTTTATAATATTGAAGAAGGCCATTATTTCTGTTTTATGGATTCGGATATATTTTGTAATGATTGTTTTCTGCCGTTTTACTTAGAAAAACTGGAATATTCTTCCGCTGTCTTTGCTTGCAAACCCATCTTGGAGTCTCCCCTTTCGCCTGAAATAAATAAACTGCAAGGAAGACACTTTCATGATAGGAATAACCGACTCATTGGCGGATCTTATTTTGCAATATATAAAAGGACAGCAATAGAACAAGCAAAACAAAGTCTGGGATTTTTATTTGACAGAAAAGATTGGAACGAATTGAATAAAAATTTACAGTCAAAGTTGGAAGCAAAAAATATGGTTTATGAACGATACGATACAGGCAAATTATTAAACTTTACTATCCTTGAAAATGGTGGTCAGTTGGATTATCATGAACACCCTAATTTATTTCACATCGGTGGCGTATCGTGGAATGATTCTTTAATTGAACAAAACGCCAAAAAGCCTAGCTTTCCAAATAATTTATTGGGTGATGTTTTAAGAAGGCGTCAAAAAGTTGCGAAATATTTTTCTGATTTTATTGCCCACTGTTTGGACAATACTGAAATTCCAGATGTTCCTCAATTATCACAATCTGAAAACGAAAAGTTGAAGGAAGTTTCGATGGCATTGCGCAAACTCTATCATTCATAATTATACCTTTCCATCACTTCTTGAGCTTCTCTTGTAATTTTTAAATGAATCTTTTTCTTTCTATTGTTTTTTATGATGGTATTTTCAATACGCCTTAATAAGGATTCACTATATGTAAGATTTAAATTGTCAAAGACATTTTTCATCGAAGCAATTGGTTCGTTGACCAGATCTTCATATCGCAAATCAATAACGGACCGTTTATTTTGATGTTTTATCAAGTCAACCCAATTTTCTGCTTTCACCCAGTCAGATAATATCTCTTGCTTCTTTTTGTCTTTCCACATCCAACCCCCATCCTTACCGGGACCAAATCTTTTGCAACTTCTGACGACATCTTTTGGGTGTCTGATCAAATGTAAATATTTACAAGGAGGAAAGTTTTCAGCGCAAAAATCAACCAATTGCGGATCAGCATTTTGAAAAGGTTTTTGATCACCTAAATATTTTAATTCAGGCTTACGAGTGGGTTCATATGACATAAATCCATCTTCCATGGCTCGCATTTGAATCTTACAAAACATCTCATAAGGCGACAGATCTGATTCTAATTCTTCTGCGTATTTTTCCAAACTTTTATTCAATCCAAATGGGCCATCATGTGGATGTTTCTCGAACTTCAATTTATTGTAATGTTGGAATAAAAGCCACAGGATATCTGTTTCATTACTGATATAAATTTCAGGGTGCATATTGAGAATACGCCCTAAAAAAGTACTCCCACTTCGCTTATGACCTACAATAAATAATGGCGTTATACTTTTTATCATTAAAACAACATGTTCTTTATTTGCAATGTTTACATTTATACAAATATGCACATTTATAAATAATATGGGATTAGTCACCAAGAAAGCTAAAGCACATTTAATATCAATTCCAGAGTTGACAGATATTGTTAAAACGATTGAACCCATCTATCAGCCGGGCGCAGGAAACGTATTTAACGAATTGGTTAAAAACATTGCATATCAACAAATATCTTACAAAGCAGCCGATAGTATTTACAAGCGCTTTACTGCACTCATGAAAACGGAGGTTTATACGCCCCATCATATTTTAAGGGCAGATTATGATGAAGTGAAAGCTTCAGGATTCTCATATCGCAAAACTGATTACATTTATAATATTGCCAACTTTTTTAAAGAAAAAAAACTGTATAAAGTAGATTGGAAAAAAATGGATGATGAAGAAATCATCCAATTATTATCACAAATAAAAGGTGTTGGTGTTTGGACAGTCCAAATGATTTTGATTTTCGAATTGCAAAGACCAAATGTTTTTCCATCTCTAGATTTAGCGGTTCAATTGGTGATGAAAGACCTATTTAAGTTAAAATCAGAGAAAAAGGCCTTAATCAATGAAATTGAATATATATCTGAAAGATGGAGTCCCTATAAATCGCTAGCAAGTTTATATTTGTGGGGATTTAGACGCAAGCAATTAGAGAAGAAAAAATAAATCGATAGTGGATCAAGACTTGGAAAGGATAATTGGTACTTATGAAGGGAAAGAAAGAGGGCCTCTATTTATATGCATCGGGGCAATGCATGGCAATGAACCAGCAGGAGTAAAAGCTATAGATCTGGTTATTAAAATGTTAGAAGTAGAACCTGTTAAAAATCCAGATTTTGTTTATAAAGGAAAATTTGTTGGCATAATCGGTAATATGAAAGCTTATCGAGAAGCCAAAAGATTTATAGATAAAGATTTAAACAGACAATTTCTCAAAGACAAAATTGAGCAACTCAAATCAATTCCGACTAGTGAACTTATAAACGAAGACAAAGAGCTCATCGAAATTCTAGAAGTCATTCAAAATGAAATTGATGACTATCAACCAGAGCAACTTGTTGTTCTTGATTTACATACGACTTCATCAAAAGGAGGAATTTTTTCTATTTGTAAAAGCGATGAAAGAGTCATTAAAATTGCAAAAGCGCTTCACGCTCCAGTTGTTTTAGGCATGTTAAAAGGACTTCAGGGCACAACTCTCCATTATTTCGTTACTGAAAATATGGGCGTCGATACTATATCATTAACTTTTGAATCTGGTCAACATACAGAAGAACTTTCTATCACTCGTGCTATTGCTGGTATTGTTTGTTGCTTGAGGGAAATTAATGCTGTAAAAAGAGAAGATGTAGAAAATTATCACGAAGAGCGCTTAATAGAAAACACAAAAGATCTTCCAGTTTTAACTTCTCTTGCATACAAATACTTTATAGATCATAATGAGTATTTCGTTATGAAGCCTGGTTATTACAATTTCCAAAAGGTCTCTAAAGGAGATTTAATCGCCAAGAACAGTGACGGATATATTTTGGCAGAACATGATGGGTTGTTATTGATGCCTTTATACCAAAGTCAGGGTGAAGATGGATTTTTCATTGTACAAGAAATCGAACATGATAACTGAAGAAACCATAGATAAATGTGTCGCTCAAATCAACAATTACAATGATGATATTGTTGATCCATTTATTGAAGAGCAATCAGAAATGATATCATATACCAAATCAGAAATAGCGCCAAACTTATTAGATGATGAGTTAAGAACTTTTCTATTTTGCTTGTCTGTCATTTATAATTCTGTTAAATCGCAATCAAATGAAGAAATAGAATTTGATATTGAAGCATTCCATGAGTATGATGAAAAGAATTGGAGTACTCGAGATAAAAGCACAAGCTTTAGCTCATCTAAAGATGTTTTATTTGAAGATTATCCACAAGAAGATTTGCTTGCCTTCGTCGAAGATTTGATTAATGATGATGAAGAAAATAACATTACTGAAGTTGGCAGAGAAATCATTTTTTTAAATGCCAAATCTTATATTGACACACTTTGTGAAGTTTAGGCTTAATCTAATTTTACCAGTTTAAGTTCCGAAACGACCTCTTGCTTTCTTAGTTTTAAAATATAAAGTCCGGAAGGAAAGTCTTCAATATTCAATAACAGCAAATCTGAGGCTATTCGTTGCACATTTGGTTTGATGTAACTGGAATTAATATCATATAACTCAATGGTCGTATCCGAAGTAAAAGGTACATCATTTTTAATATAAAAATTACCATTAGAAGGATTAGGAAAAATCTTAATCACATCAGATTGCTCTTCTGTTGTGTTTGTTTCGCCATCGATAGTAAACTTCACAATATTGGAATAATGTATTCCACAAAATTGCTTTGATAAAATTCTTAAATAAAAATCACCATTACCTAAACCGAAATCTGCATTACTTATTTGGTTGACATCAACAACACTGATGCTATAGATGATATTAGAAAATAAATCATCATTTGCAATTTCAATGGTGGTTGCTAATTTGCTATCACCCATCCAAATGATTTCATTAAATTCTCCTTGTCCAAAAACTTGATCATTTTGTGGTACATCCACGACCACATCATTGCTTGTTCCGCCGTTGGTCATTTCAACTGTTGAGAATGCAAGTAACCTATCATCTTCACTTGACAACATTGCTAATTGATAGCGATCGCTGCTTGTTAAGATTCCAGTCGTTTCAATTATAACTTTAAGCTTCTTTTCTTTCCCAGATACTTCGACAACTGAAGCATCTATAGGGTTTCCATTTCTATCAAAAACATTAAAATAGACATCTTCAGGCGTTTCTTTTTTATCGTAAAAAGCCTGTATTTCCAAAGGCTCACTGTCACAAAAAGTGTATTTATTATATTCTGGGATTATGACCGGTTGTATAGCTTCATTAAAACAAACCTTGATTGTCCATTCTTCTAGTTCACCACCATCTTGATCTGCTAAATCTTTAATTATTAAGCTCCACAACCCTCCAGCAATTTCTTGATCAAACTTTGAAAGTGATGATGAAGGAATATACTTGTTTTTATTTATCGGAGGACATTCGATATTATTTAAAAGAGATTCATCATCAAATCCAAAATCGAAATTATCCAGTTCACTGCATATTTCTCTTACCAGTAAGACATCTGTATTATTAAAATTCAGCTCAAAACTTAAATCTTCTAAGTAAGAGTGTTGTCCCTTGATATTTTGGACATCCACATCTTGAATAATGACAGGAAAATTAAATGATATGTCAGATTGAATTTCATTTGCAGTTGCAGACATTATTTCTATCGGTGGTCCATCTGATGTTATGTAAGTACAAAATGAAGGTATGGTTGTAAATTGAAATACTTCTGACCATGAAGATTCTCCACAGACATTGCTTGAGCGAACTCTCCAAAAATATGTTTGCTCGTTTTTAAGAT
The DNA here is from genome assembly GCA_013001975.1 of Saprospiraceae bacterium. Classification (GTDB taxonomy): domain Bacteria; phylum Bacteroidota; class Bacteroidia; order Chitinophagales; family Saprospiraceae; genus RFSX01. The sequence goes on from JABDKX010000157.1 coordinate 15,570, forward strand.
TCCTAATTTCAACAAAAGAAAAATTTGAAACTTTAGATATTATTAATTCGGAAAAATCACTTTTTGTTGAGACTTGATATTCATTAACTCCGTTTTCAGCTCTTTTTAAATTAAGTGTTGTAACGGTTGGTATTTGGGTTGCGTTATTAAGCGGTTCCTTTAATTGTGGGGTAGGCGGAATTTCTGACGATACCGAAAAGTTAATTTCGCTTGTAGCCACATTATCTCCATCTGTTACTTCAAGGATAAAACTGTAGTCGCCATCTTCAAGATTTTCAAAGCCTTCAAGAGTCGCTGTATTATCATTGTTTTTCGAACCTGACTCAAATAAAAAAGAGCCTACTAGACCATTAGGCAATTCCGTGAAACTATAAGTTACATTTTCATTAAAAAATGTAGAAGGTGATAATGTGAGATCGTATGTATTTGTGTTTGCATTACAAATTTCAAATTGCTTGGTCGAAACAGCTAAATTAAAACTACAATATCTGCCATCAATGCCAGTTGCGCCAGAGCCAATTGGATCAAGCCATGATTTTAGGTTGCTTGTACTGCTGTTTGTAAAGTCCCACGAATAATTTATCCATCCGAATGAATCAAAATCGTTATTAGTACAAGAGGCAAACCCGCCTAGTAATTGGCCAATAAATTGTTTTTGAGTATTAAATATGGGCGCTCCTGAAGAACCTGGCTCCGTTGTTCCTACTTCCCAATTCAGCACTCTAATAAAATTAGTGTTTGATTGCCCATTTTCATAAGCCATGCGATCATAATCAAAACTGATTCTTTTTTCTTCCACATTAGGATGATGAATACAAATTGAAGTGTCTGTTAATTCCGGTGAAATATTCCATCCTGCAAAAAACAAATTAAGATTGGGATCTATTGGGTCATCCAATTCAATAAGGGCAAAATCAGAATCACTAAGGGAAGCTCTTTTGATGGCTCCTGAATTAAATGTATTACGAGGCCCATTTCCGATCATTCCACTTTCAGGAGAAAATGGCTGGCGACATGTTTGATTTTCATAATTCCAATAAACCACAACGGTAGGTGCATTTACATTTGAAATGTTACAATGGTCTGCAGTAATGAAATACGGTGTACAATCTTGGTTGGTATTATTAATCAAAACCCCTGTACACTGATCTATTCCATTTAAGGTGTAGGCACCCACTGCACTGATAATATCCCTGTAGTTATCAACGATTCCCCATCCATCTTCTTCACCACAAATTACGTCTAAGTTGCAACTACCAGAAGATGATTTGTTTACAAAATTTGAAAAGTCATGATTCAATCTGGAGAGTTCTAACTTGCTTTTTTGAATGGCTTTTGCTGTTCCTTGTAATTCAAGAACAATTTCTTGTCCTGATATCATCGGCGTCCATAATTGTAAATGATCATCATTATCAAGATGCGTAAACGGTCCGATAACCTCCGTTTTTGATTTATTATAAATGATCAATGAAACACCAGGTTGTAATTTAAATTTTGTGAAGCCGAGATTAATTGAAAAAGCGTTGGGAGATTGTATTCTTTGCCTCCAGATTGTTGTTCCGCTTTTTGTTGATTCCCAAGATCCATTTTTTGAATGTGTGATATTAATATCCCTCGGTTCAGCAAACCGCAAAGCTTGATTTTTTTGTGGCTGATTATATGACTTTAGTAAACTTTGATTATCTAACGCTGGAAGTTGCAAAAGATCCACATTTTCTAAGGAAGATGCTTCTTCATTTATAATAGATTGACCTAACAGCCCTTCAGATATTATCAAAAAGCTTAATGTTAAAAATAAAGATTTGAAAGGAAAATGAATCATATCTCAAAATAACAAATATTGTAAATGAAGGTTTGATTCTTCAAGACAAATAAATTTGTTTGTGGTTTAAATGCTTGAAAACACACGTATTCGTTACAGTTCTGGCCTCATTCAAAAAAAAACTAAATAAATTCTCAAAATTATTGCACATGTTGTCGAATCCATATAAATTTGCGCTCGCTTTAAAAGCTTCCTTAGCTCAGCTGGTTAGAGCATCTGACTGTTAATCAGAGGGTCCAAGGTTCAAGTCCTTGAGGAAGCGCAAGCAGCCAGTTTCGATTTCGATTGAAACTGGCTTTTTTTATTTAAGCACTATTTTTTATATTTCAATCCTCCTCATTTTAATGAAGACTTGGCTTCGATGCTGTTTATTGTGAAGGAAAAATCTGATTCACTTTATCCAACAATTCTTGTTTTCTTCTTCTAGCTAAAGGGATATTTGTCCCATCAGATAATTGAATGCTTCCACCATCTTCACGTAATATTTTTTTTATTGCATGAAGATTAATTATATGTGACTGATGCGTTCTAAAAAAATTGATTTCTGGTAATAATTCTTCAAATTCTTTCAAAGGTCGTGATACAAGGTGTTTTTCATTATTTTTTAAATAAAACGTAGTATAACTCCCATCACCTTCGA
>JABDKX010000159.1 GCA_013001975.1 Saprospiraceae bacterium
AATTTCAAAAATTGAAAATAGTTTTACAAACGCCCGATTTGAAACAATTTTGAAAGTTTTTAGAGCATTAAATACTAAAGTGAAGTTTACGGTAGAAGCTAATTAAAAAAAGCCAGTGTGTAACAAAGGATATCAGATCATGCCAGCTGTCGCTAGGCACGCTCGAAATCAAGAACGTTACCCATAATGCAAAGAAAAATTTGGCTCGATTTTTCAATATTCAATTAATTTAAGTAATAATTCATTAAAAATGTCACACAATTGGGTGTATTGTGACAGTTTTTGACTTTAAAACAGACTTATTGAAATAAATTCATAATTTCTTCGTTACTACAATTCACACACACTTACAGAGTTTCTTATTGGTAATGAATTTGGAGAAAACATTGTTCCGAACACTCCTTTACAAAGTAGGACGCCAATAAAAAATATTTTTATGTTTAAATTATTTAAAGCGGCAGCTTTTTTATGTGCAATTTTCATTTTTTCAAATTGTTCTCAATCCGAAACTTTAAACGAGCAAGAGAATATTCAAAATTCTCTAAATGAACTGTCAAAATCTACAACTTATACATGTCCATCTTTAAGTAACCCTTTCGATACTTATGGGGAACTACATAATAGTGGATTGTCAACATTCTATAATTCTACAATTGCTATTGGTGTAAATACTAATACTGATTATAAGACTGCATTTGAAAGTGTAGGTTTTTATGGCTATCAAGGCAATCAAGCCCTTATTGATGCAGTAGTTGGTAATATTACTTATAAGGACTTTATTATATAAAATTCTTCAGGTGAATTAAGGGATAAGTTATTGGCTGTCTTAAAGATCATTAATACCTCAAGCGATTTAACTATATTTCAGTCTTCAATGGAAACATTTAATCTTGATATAGTTAGCAGTAACTCTCTTACTCAAATAGAAAAAGAATTAATTTTAGCTGGAAGTTCAATAGCAGCGCATAGTGCGTGTTATTGGAATAGTGATGAAGGTGCAAATTGGCCTGTAGCAAATCAAAGACTTCCAGATTGGGCTAAGAATGTAATTGGAGCAGACTTTGTTGGTGGGGTAGGTAGGTTCCTCGTAACCACGGCAGCTGCAACTCTAGCAGGAGGTCCAGTTGGTACAAGTAGTGCGATAGGTTATGCTGTTGGAACTTCAGCTGCTGTTGGAATGTTACATGCAATAGATTGGGCATTAAGTGAATTTACTGATTGGTGGTAATTAAGAATTATGATAAAAAAAATTATTTTACTCTATATAATATTTCTTATTACATTGAGTATTATTAAAAAAGTTTTTCCTTCTTCTTCTGTTTTTTTGAATAACCTATTTTGGTTTCTTTCTGGAATGGTCTTCTACCACATTGAAAACTTGTACAAAAAGCAGAAAAAAATAGAAAAGAAAAAAGGTATTTCTTAGAATGAATTACTGATTTAACAAAATTTAGATGTCACACTATAGGTTATAGTGTGACATCTTTTGACACAAATAGCATTAAAAATGGTTGAATTTTAGCCTTTTGAACCTCAAAATGTCACACTTCCCTAAGAGAAGTGTGACATTTAAATTTTCTGCTGTTTTTTCATTTAGTTAGTTATTGCTAAATTAGATATTAAAAGAAGCACAATGGGTAACAATAGATATCAAATCATATCTCTTCGTACCTCAGAGAGACGATCGATATCATTATCCGTTAACACCAAATAAAAAATCAGAAATATGAAAAACCTTCTCCTGCTTCTATTATTCTACTCCTTTTCGTTTTGTTCGTTTGGTCAGATTAAACAAAGCCAAGCCATTGATAATATCTTTTCAGAATGGAATAAGCATGATGTTCCAGGTGGCTCATTTGGAATTGTAAAAGACGGTGAGTTGATCTACACCAAAGGATATGGTATTGCAGATCTGGAACACGGTGTAGAAATAACACCATCAACTCTTTTCGATATAGGTTCTATTGCTAAATATTTTACAGCTGTATGCATTTTGCTCTTAGAGGAACAAGGGAAATTGAGCTTAGATGATAGGATTCAAAAATTCTTACCTGATTTCCCTGAATACGAAGCTAATATTACCATAAGGCACTTATTAGATCATACGCATGGAATTCGTGAATATGGGTCCTTAAAGAATTTAAAGGGAATTAGCGGTTTTAATTATACGAAATCGGATGTGTCCTATGAGTTAATTAAGAGGCAAAAAGGATTAAATTGTCTACCAGGGGAAGAATTTATTTATGGCAATTCCGGTTATTTTCTGCTTGGAAAGATAGTCGAGAGTGCATCTGGCCAATCATTAAGAATATTTGCTCAAGAGCAGATATTTGGTCCCTTAGGTATGAACAACACACATTTTCATGATAATAACAAAGACGTGATAAAAAACCACGCATCTAGTTATTCGCCTAAATATGGTACGGATGGTTTTAATAATTTGATTACAAGATCAGTGGGTGGCGTAAAAACGAATGTAAAAGATTTAGCAATTTGGGATCATAATTTTTATCATAATAAACTAGGAAAAGGAGATAAGCTCTTCATTCAAAAAATGCAGGAAGAAGGCCTATTGACCAATGGAGAAAGTACAGGCCATTCTCTTGGGTTACAAAAGGGCAGTTATAGGGGCTTAAAAATAGTGGAAAGTAATGGCTCTTTCGCCGGCTACCTAGCCCGTATATTGCGATTTCCGGATGAAAATTTTTCAGTAATTATATTGGCGAACAGAGCAGACGCCGATCCTCGAGTTAAGTCGTTTCAAGTCTCGGATATACTACTTAAAGATAAATTTGCAAGTGTTTCTGAAAAGGAAGAAGCAAAAACAGATTCGCCAACAAATACAAAAACATCAACATCTTTCGCGCTAAATCAATTAGTTGGAGATTATGAAGTCGTTCCTGGTAGAGTTGCGGAAATCACAGTGAAAGGTGACATGCTTCATGTTCTTCAAAAATGGGATGGTGCTGCCTTTCCAGTTATCAATACAGTAGGGAATTCGTATCAAATACCAAATACTTCTATTATGGAATTAGTGTTCTCAGAAATGGAAAGTGGTTATGCTCAGCGGCTATCAGCTACTCTAAATGGAGTTGAATTTCTCTTTAAAAGAAAAGAGAAACTAGATTTACCTCCTTTAAATTTGAATGACTTTCTCGGAAGTTATTACAGTTCTGAAATAGATGCTTCATTTTTAATCTTTGAAGAAGACGAAGAATTACAATTGAAAATTGCTCATTACGAACCAACCAAACTCAGCATTTATGACTTTCATAATGATGCATTATTTTTTGATGATGGCTTGCTTCGTTTTAACAGGTCGAAAGGGAGCATAACAGGTTTTGAATTTGATAATGGAAGGGTAAATAATTTGAAGTTCAAAAAGATGTAAAAGGTGTTAACAAAGCATATAACGATCATGCCCAGCAACAGCTGGTCACGCCGTATATGTTTGACGTTGTGCAGAATAAAAATAAAGTTTCCAATTGTGAAACTATATTTATATATTTGACGTTATGAAAGTACGTTTGATAAAATTGCAAACTATCATAGATTATATTGGTAACAACTCACAATCCAAAAGTGGTTTTGATATTTGGATGAGAACAATTAAATATGCAGATTGGTCAAACCTAAGTGACCTAAAGTCGTCGTTTAAATCAGCAGATCAAATCGGAGGAACAAATAGATTAATATTTGACATAGGAGGAAATAAATATAGAATGATTTGTTCTTACAAAATTGGAAGGAAGAATTTTCATTTATATATAAACTGGATAGGAACTCATGCAGAATATTCGAAACTTTGTGATGCAAACAAACAATATACTATAGACAAATACTAAAATTATGAAGTCAAAACTTAAATATAAAATTATCAAATCTCGCAGACAATATAATTCTTATTGTAAAATTTTAGAAGAGTTGGTTTTCAAGGACAGAAGAGCAGATGAAGATGAAATTGAATTACTAACATTACTTATAGAAAAATATGACGATGAACAATATCAAATTCCGGAATTAGATCCAATTGAAATACTGAAAGCTTTAATGTCTGAACATAAACTTAAGGCTAAAGATTTAACACAAATATTAAAACTAACAAAAGGAACAATTTCTAAAATTCTCAATTATCAAAAAGGACTATCAAAAGAAACAATCAGAAAATTATCAGATCACTTCAAATTAAGTCAAGCAGCATTTAATAGACCTTACAAACTAAAAGATCCAATCAATAGAAAATACAAAAACGCAGCTTTAATGAACACACAAAAAAGAATCATACAAACTGCATAAAAAAATACTCTGCATAACAATATAGATCACAGAATCTCTCCTTCGTCGTGACTCTGGATCTACTTAGCGCACTAACAAGTCAGAATAAAATACGAAAAGATAAAACCATTTACTTATCTTTGGCGTTATTAATTAAGAATTAGATGATTCAAACGTTTGAATGCGAAGAAACTGAAAAGATTTGGAATGGAATAAAGTCCAAGAAGTTTCAGCCTAAAATTCAAAACTTTGCAAGAAGAAAATTAAGAATGATTAATAACTCTGTAAATATTGCTGACCTTCGAATTCCTCCTGCAAATCGATTAGAGAAGTTAAAGGGAGATTTAAAAGGAATGTATAGCATTCGAATAAACGATAAATATAGAATCATATTTAATTGGAAATCATCTCACGCATTTGATGTACAAATAATTGATTATCATGGGTAGACTAAAAAATATTCATCCTGGTGAAGTTTTAATAGAAGAATTCCTTAAACCGCTTGAAATAAGTGCATATCGCTTGTCAAAAGAAATTGGAATTCCTCAAACACGAACAAGCCAAATTATAAAAGGAAAAAGAAGAATCACAGCTGATACCGCTTTAAGGTTATCAAAGTTTTTTGGAAACAGTGCAAAGTTTTGGTTAGGGTTACAGAATGATTTTGATATAGAAGAAGGAAGCAATAATTTGAAAGCTGAACTTTCTAAAATTGAAACTGTAACAGTGTAAATGGTCAAGACCTGTTAGTAACAATATACATCACACAAGTCGCTCTGTCGAGACGACCAGTGGATGTACTAAGCGTTACACTCAATAAAATGCAACTAATATACAGTTGCAAATATAATTAAAGTTTTGTATTTTTGAATATGAGTAAATTCGATAAAATATTAGCTAAGCTATTAAATCTTAAATCTGTATTTACTTTTCAGGAATTGGAATATCTTTTAGATAAATTGGGTTATGTAGAAAAGAAAACTGGGAAAACGTCAGGTTCAAGAAAAGCATATTTACATGAACAAACCTCTCATATAATTCGATTACATAAACCACATCCTGGAAATGAAATAAAAAGATATACTAGAGTTTATATAATAAATGAATTGAAGAAAAACGATATGATATGACAGATAGAATTAAGTTTAAAGAATTTATAGGGTCGGTTCATTTTTCTGCAGAAGACGAAGTTTTCTATGGAAAGATTGAAGGAATAAATGATCTTGTTACTTTTGAAGGAACTTCAGTTCGGCAGTTAAAAAAAGCATTTAAGGAGGCCGTTGAAGATTACACTGATCTATGTAAAGAAGCAGGTAAAGAAATTTTTAAATCTTTTAAAGGAACATTTAATATCAGAATAAATCCAGAATTACATTCTAAAGCATTTGAAAAAGCTGTAATTGAAGGTAAAACATTAAATCAATTTGTTAAAGATGCTATAGAGCATAAAGTAAATCAATGAAATACTGAGTATAACAAAAGCTATCAGATCATGCCGGCTGCCGCTAGGCATGCTCGATATCAAGAACGTTGTAGCCAATTAAAAAAATCTTAAAAACCTGAATTATGATACTATCAAATAGCAGAACTCTTTTAGAAGATATTGACGCTGCAAAACAAAACGCATATGATGAAGAATTTATTTTTACGAAAAATAAGATTGTCGGGAGAAATAATAAAAAATCATATGGTATTAAAGATTGCACTTTAATAGAATATTGTATACATGAAGGAATGAGTGACCCTTCAGACCAGTCGATTTTGTTTTTAATACTGTGCTCCGATGGCACAAAAGGATGCTTAAGTAGTTCTTATGGTACTTATGCGGATTCGGATTTAATTGAGTTTACTTTAGCCATAAAATAAGTAGATAAATAATTATGAATTATTTTAACCCAGAATTTATACAGGCTAATGAATCTAAACTTTTAGAAATTGAGTCAGAGTCAAAGAAAATTCTGAGAAATGTAGTTTTCTGTAGGAAAACTTCTTCGAGAAATCTTTTAGATAATTTTATTTCGAGTACTAATGATTTAACTGAATTGTTGAGTATTAAGAATGCCCAAATGGAAGCTCAAAACGAAGATGAAGCTAAACTTTATCTCAAGAACTTAAAAAGAACTACCTTATTTGTAATTGAGGAAATAAGAAGAGGGGTGTTAATTGATAGCCCCATGCAATTATTTCAGCTATTTCGATTAATCGCTCCAGAAAGTCATCAATTACATCCCAACAGGTTTAGAGATAAATTAGTGCAAGTAGGGTCACATCTTTGCCCAGAACCAAAAATGCTTATGGGTTTAGTGAACAACTTATTTGAAAATATGAAAGTTATCTCAAATCCAATAACAAGAGCTATCTATTTTCATCATGAGTTAATACGAATTCACCCTTTTGTAGATGGTAATGGACGAATTACAAGAATCGCAAAAAACTGGATGTTAATGTTTGAATTATATCCTCCTATTTTCATTAGTAACAAAACTGAAAAGAAAAATTATATCGAAGCTCTTAGCAACAGCTTCAAAGCTATAAATGAAAATGAAAATATTTGGAACAACGAAACTAATATTTTTTTTGAACAGGAGTTGGACAGATTATTACAAAGCATCCAATATGTTAAGGATAACTTAAACCTTATACAAAATAAATGAAAAACCGTCTACAACAATGTGTATGATGTTCATAGCTGCTAAACGCAGCTACGACACATACACTAACCGTTAGCACCAACCAATAAAAATGTATCGTCTTGAAATAAGGTTAACTGAGATGGTATAGGAAATCAGGACACAAAAACAAGGTAAATTTGTGTAAAAAATTCATAAATAAAAAACTAAATAAACATTACAACAATGAAACTAATTTCTCTTTTACTATTTCTTTTTGTTAGCACCTTCGGGTTTTCTCAAGCACCTAATATAGATGCACCAACCCCCCCAGTTCGAAATGCAGTAGATGTGATTTCAATTTTCAGTGGTGCATATAACAATATAACTGGAGCCAATTACAATCCAGATTGGCAACAAAGTGGCTTTGGTTCTGCAAGTTCGTCCTTCGAAC
>JABDKX010000165.1 GCA_013001975.1 Saprospiraceae bacterium
ACATCTGCAAAAGCCCATATTTACAATTGGAATAAGATTAAAAAATATGAGGATAAAAAAATGATTGATCTTACACCAGCTGCTATTGGTCCTTATATTATTCCTCCTGTAAATTTTTTAGATAATATGGATATTCCCAATATGAATATGGTGACATGTGGTGGTCAGGCAACAATTCCTATGATCGCTGCTGTGAGTAAAGTTACCAATGTTCACTATGGAGAAATTGTAGCCTCTATTGCTAGTAAATCTGCTGGACCGGGAACAAGAGCTAACATAGATGAGTTTACTGAAACAACATCAGAGGCAATAGAAAAAGTTGGTGGCGCAGATAGAGGAAAAGCCATCATCATTTTAAATCCTGCTGAACCGCCGTTGGTGATGAGAGATACCGTATTTACATTATCAGAACAAGCAGACCGTGAATTAGTCAAAAAAAGCATCCACGATATGGTAAGTGAAGTAAAAAAATATGTGCCAGGTTATGACTTGCATCAAGAAGTTCAATTTGATGATATTCCTGAATCTGATCCAGTTTTTATTGAAGGGTTAGGGTATAGACATGGTCTAAAAACCACCGTTCTTCTTAAGGTAGTTGGTGCGGGACATTATTTGCCAGAGTATGCTGGAAATTTGGATATTATGACTTCAGCAGCTAGAGCAGTTGGAGAAAAATTAGTAGAAATATGATTAACTATTTGTAAGCAATCAAATTTTATAAAAGAAACAGATCATTCAGATGAAAACATATATACAAGATGTAACATTAAGAGATGGGATGCATGCTATAAGGCACCAATACAAGAAGGAAACCATTAGAGAAATAGCAATTGCACTTGATAATGCAGGTGTAGATGCGATAGAAATATCCCATGGCGACGGCTTATCTGGAGGCAGTTTTAATTATGGTTTTGGTGCGCATACAGATTGGGATTGGTTGGATGGAATTAAGGATGAATTGAAACATGCGAAATTAACGACGTTATTAATTCCAGGGATTGCTACAATTCATGATTTGAAAAAGGCAAGAGATCTGGGTGTGGAGTCGGTCAGAATAGCAACTCATTGCACAGAAGCAGATATTTCCCCTCAGCACATTGAAGCTGCAAAAAAGATGGGAATGGATGTTGGTGGATTTTTAATGATGGCGCACATGAACTCGCCAAAAAAATTAGCAGAACAGGCAAAAATAATGGAAGATGCAGGAGCCGATTGTGTTTATGTAACGGATTCAGCTGGCGCTTTACTCATGGATGGCGTAGCGGATAGAATAAAAGCATTCAAAGATGTATTAAATGAGAAAACGGAAATTGGAATCCATTGTCATCATAACTTATCATTGGGCGTTGCAAATACCGTTGTTGCTCTGCAAAATGGGGCTAATCGTTTGGATGCCTCGTTAGCAGGAATGGGCGCAGGTGCTGGAAATGCACCGTTGGAGGTATTAGTAGCTGTTTTAAATAAGATGGGTGTTGACCATAATTCAGATGTTTATAAATTAATGGATGCTGCTGACGATTTGATCAGACCATTGCAAGAAAGACCTGTGCGTGTTGATCGTGAGACTTTATCCTTAGGATATGCAGGTGTGTATTCAAGTTTTTTATTGCATTCAGAAAGAGCGGCAAAAAAGTATGGTTTAGATACCCGATCTATTTTACAAGAATTGGGCGATAGAAAAATGGTAGGGGGTCAGGAGGATATGATCGTCGATGTAGCACTTGATATGATAAATAAAAACAATGCCTCATAAAATTTGTTATAAACTGTATCTGATAATTTAAGATTAATTTAATTTAATAATATAGTAAAGTGGACCAAAAAAAATTGAGGCATGTTGCAGGCGCTTTCCCAACTGGTGTTACTGTAGTAACCGTTCAGGATGAGAATGGAGATGTTATCGGCATGACAGCCAGCTCATTTGTTTCGATTTCTTTGGATCCTCCAAATGTTGGTTTTTTTGTTCAAGATTCTGCCGGAATAATGGATAATATAAGGGTAGGCACAAAAATGGGTATCAGTATTTTGTCAGATAAACAAAAATTATTAAGCGATAAATTTGCAGGAATATTACATGATGAAGTTGATGTAAAATTTAAACAAATGGGAGATTGCTTTGTCATCCCAAAGTCAATTGCAAAGTATGAAACTACAGTAGTAGAAATCATTAGAACAGGTGATCATTTCTTTGTTCTTTGTGAAGTTAAAAACTTGAGCCGTAGTAACAAGCGAACCCCGCTGGTTTACTATTCAGGATATAGAAAAGTAGGCAAAGAGGTTAATAAATAAGGATCTTACCTAGTGTAGTTAGGCGCTTCTTTTGTAATCGTAATATTATGCGGATGACTTTCATGAATCCCTGAATTCGTAATTCTTACAAGTGAGGCATTCTTTAGTGCTTTGATATCTTTTGAACCCGTATATCCCATTCCTGCCCTTAATCCTCCCATATATTGTACCATTACTTCAGAAACGGTTCCTTTGTACGGAACTCTTCCTTCAATACCTTCAGGAACTAATTTTTTTACATCATCTTCAACATCTTGAAAGTACCGATCTTTCGAGCCTTTCTCCATTGCACCTAGAGATCCCATTCCTCTGTACACTTTAAATTTTCTTCCTTGAAATAAAATGGTTTCGCCAGGTGCTTCTTCAGTACCAGCAAATAATGATCCTGCCATTATGCAATCGGCACCTGCAACAATGGCTTTGGCTATGTCACCTGTATATCTGATACCGCCATCTGCAATAATTGGAACACCAGTTCCTTTGATACCGTTAGCAGCATCTAATATTGCAGAAAGTTGTGGAACACCAACTCCAGCAACAATTCTTGTGGTACAAATACTTCCAGGTCCAACACCTACTTTAATACCATCAGCACCAGCATCAACTAAAGCTTTTGCTGCGGCACCTGTAGCGACATTTCCACCTATGATTTGTAAATCTGGAAATGTCTGTTTAATTTCTTTGACCATATTAAGCACTCCTTGTGAATGGCCATGTGCGGTATCCACTGCAACGACATCAACATCTACATTTACAAGTGCTTCCAATCTTTCCATAGTGTCACTTGTAACTCCAACGGCAGCACCTACAATTAATCTTCCATGACTGTCCTTTGCAGAGTTAGGGTAGTCTTTGACTTTCATTATATCTTTATATGTAATAAGGCCTACCAATTTGTTTTCTTTATCTACAACTGGTAATTTTTCTATTTTATGTTTTTGCAGAATATCCTGTGCCTCAGACAAGTTTGTTCCTTGGGGCGCAGTTACTAGATTTTCGGACGTCATCAATTCACTGATTGACTTGTTCAGATTGGTTTCAAATCTGAGATCCCTATTTGTTAAAATACCAATGAGTGTGCTAGAATCATCGACTACTGGAATACCTCCAATTTTATAGGTTTTCATCAGTTTTAAAGCATCATGAACCAGAGCATTCAAAGGTAGCGTAACAGGATCTATGATCATTCCACTCTCAGATCTTTTTACCTGACGTACTTGTTCTGCCTGTTGGGCAATCGTCATATTTTTATGGATCAGACCAATTCCTCCGGAACGTGCAAGAGCGATAGCAAGTCGGTATTCAGTAACTGTATCCATGGCTGCAGAAACTATTGGGATATTAATAGACAAGTTTCTAGTGATTCTTGATTTTACAGATACATCTTTAGGAAGGACTTCAGAATAAGCTGGAACCAGCAAGACATCATCAAATGTCAAAGCTTCTGAAATATTTTTTGAGTGTATATTCTTAATTTCCATCTGCAAATCTATTATATTTTTTAATGCAAAAACTAGATCACATTCAATTTTTTTTGTGATTTGACATTATGAGTGGTTTTTTTGATAAGTCTCCTTCAAATTTGACTGAAAAATTTAAATTTGTGCTTACGAAAAAAAGATGCTTTCAATTTATACAGACGATTATTTCATGAAAAAGGCTCTTGATGAAGCACATCAAGCCTATGATAGTGGTGAAGTACCAGTTGGTGCAGTTATCGTTTGTAATAATGTCATCATTGCTAAAGCCCATAATCAAGTCGAGCAATTAAAAGATATTACTGCTCATGCTGAAATTTTGGCCATAACAGCTGCTTCAAATTATTTAGGCAGTAAGTTTCTAGAAGATTGTACAATGTATGTTACTTTAGAACCTTGTCACATGTGCGCAGGCGCATCAAAATGGGCAAGACTAGGACGGATTGTATATGGCACTTCTGATGATAAAGCAGGATTTATGAAACACGGAAAAGAGCTTTTACATCCTACTACGAAGTTAGAATATGGGGTTATGAATGACGAATGTAGCGCGATAATTAAAAGCTTTTTTAAAAAGTTAAGATAAGTTGTTTGTTAATATTCTAAGTACAAACAAGACCTACCACACAAAGCTTTCTTAAGATAAGGTTAATTGCCAAGTTAAAAAGTCTTAATTAAATGCATTTGGATAAACCTTCTTTTAATTTAATGTCTAATAAGAAAGGTGTTTTTTTAATATCAAAAGTATTTTGAATGAAAACTTATTCTATTTTTTTCGCTTTAATGGCTGTCATAGTTTTCGGCTCATGTAGTAAGTCGTTAACTTATTTCACTGATGATTTGTATAATGATAATCGATGGTCTGAACAAGAATTAAAACAAATACAATTTTATCTTTCGGAGGATATCAGACTTGAAAGAGTTTATTCTAATGGAGGTTCAAATATTGAGAACGGACAAATTAAAATTCGGGATCAGAAAAAAGTTGATGAGGTTATCATTAAAAAAGGAACACCTGGTGTATTGGTTTTTTCTCCTAATTCAAATCGGTTTGCATTGAGTTTTGATGAAGACAGTGATAAGTATTTAATGTTTGGTCCAAATGAAAAGGCTAGAGGGCGATATGTTTTATTGGCAAAAAACTGGAAGAAAAGAGGAGGTATTATAGCCTATGGTAAAAACGAATACCGAACAACATCAGAAAGTGCTTATGCTGCTTTGATGGTTGATGTTTCTAAGGCAAGAAAAGTATCGAAAAGAAGCGACACTGCTTCAGGAAGAAGGGTAGGAGGATAGATATATGAGTTCACAGAAGTATTTGTGATGTCAGAAAGATGTAACAAGTAAAGTGATGTGTTAAAAAGTAAGGTTAGTCGTTAAGTTGATCAAATTCAAATCATACTTCGTTGTTGAAGGATTGTAGAATTGATTCTTATTGATGATAGAACTTAATCCCCATTCTGTATCTAATATAAAGTTAATTCTGTGATTGTATTTATAAGTAATACCTGCGCTGAAACCAATATTCGTTTGATTGAAAAATGCGTTTTCAACTGTTTGTGTTTTACTGATTTTTTTCGAAGCTCTTGATTTTAGCAATCTGTCCACATCTTCGTTATAAGTATATCTTAATTTCATTCCAGTGCTTACTGAAAATAAATTTGAAACATTGTAATGAATATCAAGAGGAACATAAATTTGATTAAAAGATTTTAGACCATCATAGTAAGTGGCTTCGTCTTCTAAATTTGAAAGTCCCTTGAGTTGATTTGGTTGATTTTTCCCAATAAAAGGATAGATGAAAAAATCTCTCGATGCAAAATTGATAGCTAACCCTGTACTCATGCCAATTTTACGTGATAAAGGAATTTTTATTCCCGTTGTAAATCCATATCCAGTATAATCAAGATTATGAGAAACAAAACTTAATAATCCGATATTATAACTAAGTTTTCTGGCACTAGTAGTTTTGTTAATAAGAGGTTCAATATTGTTTACTTTGAAAGGAATATGTAAATAATTTTCTTCAGTTTCAACTTCATTTTGATTTATGTTATTGATTGAACTTAAATCATTCAAATTTTGAGGTTGAATACTTTTGGAATTCAATTGAGTTACATTAGAATTCAAATCGTTTTCTTCTAGTGGTTTTGCAAAGAATTTCTTTTGATTACCTGCAGCATTATAAAAGATATTTTGTTGTGCAGAAGGCGTTATGTATTTGATAACTTCTTTTTCTACAATCGTTGGCACTTCAACATAAACTTTTTGATAGGAAATTGTTTCTTTTGTAAGTTGCGCAATTGGTGTAGAATTAAATTTATTAAATAATAAGTAGCCTGTTGATAATGCAAATATAAAAAGCAATGCACTCAGACTTAGAATTGTTTTATTGATCTTAGATGCTGCAACTGGAATCTCAGCATCAAGACGGCCCTTCATGGATTTCCATGAATTGTTGATAAACGTTTTGTTAAAAATATGTTGTGTCTCCTTATCCAGCATTCAACGAATTCTTGTAGTTTTCTAATACTAAATTTTGCAGTTTTTTTCTTGCTTCAGACAAATGCCACTTTGAAGTACCGATGCTAATGTTTTTCATTTCTGCAATTTCTTTGTGGGCATATCCCTGAATTGCGTAGAGAATAAAAATGTCGCCACTTGCAGGTGGTATGTCATCAATCATTTTAATCAAATCTTCTTCATATAAATTATCAAGGATTCGATTTTTATATTTTTTATCATGTTCTTCAAAGACCATAAATTTCAAATAATTAGCATCTTTTCTAATTGTATCTGAAATACTATGAAAAACAATTCTTCTCATCCAGCCTTCAAAGCTTCCTCTGAATTCATATTGATCGATTTTTTTAAACACTTTTAAAAATCCATCATTTACAATTTCAGCTGCTTTGTATTTGTCTTGGACATATCTCATGCACATACTCATCATAGTAGCAAAGTACTCTTTATAGAGTTTTTCCT
Organism: Saprospiraceae bacterium; assembly: GCA_013001975.1. Taxonomy (GTDB): domain Bacteria; phylum Bacteroidota; class Bacteroidia; order Chitinophagales; family Saprospiraceae; genus RFSX01. The sequence goes on from JABDKX010000165.1 coordinate 6,753, forward strand.
GACATTTTCTGTCATTGTTTTTACACCCTTCTATGATTGTATTTAATTCCAAGTCGGCTAAATTATTTACATGAAAATAATAAAAAAACGCTGCTATTGCTAAAATTAAACTTGAATTGTCGTGATGTTTAACGATCCTAAGTTTCTAAAACATCTTTCTTTACTTAAAAAGGCCAAAAGTTTTCAAAAATCAATACTTACAAAGTAAATATTAACTCAGAGAACTTAAGGCCTTAAATCATATTTGAGAACTGATTCCCAAATTAACGTTGAAAGAAAATAGTAGTATAACGTTTTTTCATAGCTGACTACTTATATAGACTTATCTGGGCGCATGAAAGGTTGGGTATGATTCACATTATTTTCGAATTATTGATCGAAAACGTCTATTTTAAAGGGATTCTGTAATTTTAAAATGAATTATTTCAAATTCTTTTCCCAAACTCTTAACAGGTTGCTAGAACATACTTTTTCAATATCTGATTCTGAAAACCCTCTTTTTAAAAGCTCATAAATTAAATTTGGATAATCTGAGACATCTTTTAATCCTTTTGGTAAGCTGTCTCCGACACCATCAAAGTCGGAACCAAATCCAACATAATCTATTCCAACAATATTTTTTACATGTTCAATATGATCTGCAACAACTTTTACATCACTCCACATAACAGGATTGTTTTTGAAATATGAATCCAGTATTATTTTAGCTTCACCCTCACCATGCTTTAATCCTTTTTCTTTCAATTCTTTTCTATATGCTTTTCCTAAGCTGTCTCTGGCTGCTTGCACTTTCATATCTATAAAGCTGCTTCCAAAATTAATCATGATGACACCTTCATTTTTTCCCAAAGCTTGAAGCATTTCATCAGACATATTTCTTTCAAAGCCAGGGGTAAAATGTCTGCAAGAAGAATGTGATGCTATTACTGGTTTGTTTACAATCTTAAGCACATCATAAAATGTACTATCTGATACATGAGAAATATCAACCATAATTCCAACTTTGTTCATTTCTTTGACAACTTGTTCACCAAATTTACTCAGGCCGTTGTGAATTCTAACTGTGTCATATGATGAATCACAAATTCTATTATTAAGTGAGTGTGTCAGTGTAATATATGAGATACCTCTGTTCTTAAAATAGGCTACGTTTTTGATATCATCTTCAATTGGAGAACCGTTTTCCATTCCTAAGGGAAGGGATATAATTCCTTTTTTAAAATTTTCTTTGAGATCAGATGGCGATTTGGCAATTTTAAAATTTTGAGGGTGGCTATGACATATTCCTTGGACCATATCAATAAGAGAATCTGCTAATAACTTTGAAGCTCCAAATTCATTTTGCAAGCGTGCCGGAACATAGATCGACATAAATGGTGCATCGAGTCCGCCTTCTTTTGCTCGGTTGAAATCAAACTCACCTTCTTCTGAAGAAATAGGAATTCCAAGAAATTCTTTTTGAAAACGAAAGTTTAAAATTTTCAAACGATATGGCAGGTCTACATGGCCATCTGTAATTATATATTTTTGTGCTAAAGTTTTGGCGTGATCTAGATTGGCATAATCTGCTTTCTTGGTAGACTTACATGACGTTAAAATTATCAAAGTAGCAATGAATATAAGAATGAGTTTATTAATCATTTGTTTCGTATTTGTGGTCAAATTATGAATCAGATCTTCAAACTATTTATCTGTTAAAGGGTGATTCATTAATCCAGTGAAATCCACGACTATTTAGTAAAAAATCTTCTTTCAATTTTATAATTGATCTTATCGAAAGGCTATCACCTTTCCACATACCGTTAATTTGGATCGTGTCTTCATTTATATTGTAATGCAATAATCCATCAGACCCATCATCAATTGTATTTTCTGATGTGTCAATATTGACTGTAAGATACTCTTTGGTTTCGTCATCAAATAATATATTCATGCCAATATTATTTCTAAAAATTACTTTTAACCATTTTTTGCCATCCAGTAATTTATTCTTCCTATATCCTTCAAAATTGATAATATTGTGCAAGCCTTCTAATTCAAAATTTTCTTTTTTATTAGAACTTATAAAATCGCCTAATCCAAGTGGAGAGCCAATTATCAAACTCACCAAAATAAAAACAAATATTCTTTTAAGGATTAAGATGACCTTCTCAGCTTCTTTTGACCAATGAATTCCATATGAAGCCATTTCAGGAATACTTTCAGAGGTTAATAAGAACTTATATATTCTCACTTTGTAAAAGTATAAAAGGTATAAACTGAAAAATAGAAGATGTGCTGAGAATAATTTTACTGGTACATCAAAACACATGTTTAATAAAAATACATTAAACATAACTGCACATGATAGTAAAGATCCTATCAATGAGGTTCTTCTAAAAATTAGGAAGATTCCTGCCGAAACTTCAGCGACACCTACAAAAAAAGTAAATGGACGAGAATGCGCCATAAAATTCCAGAGCAAGCCCATCGGAGATGTTTCACCAAATGTTTTTGCTAAGCTGTAATAACTTAAACCATCGCGAAATTGAAGAGGAAAAACTTTGCTGAACCCATAGATTAATAGAAAGTATATTAAAAAATATCTGGCTATAGTAAAGCTGTATTTTCTCAATTTTTCAATTGATATATTTTTTGATAATAGCTGTAATACGAACCAAATTAATAAGGCAATTATAATAAGCGTTACAAACTTGCAATAGTCATAAGTTGTATCTCCAGATCCGCTACCAGATCCAGTTATTTCAATACCAATTAATCCAGCTAAAAATTTTGTAATTGGTTTAAAGAGAAATGGTTCGGTAACAAAACCCCATGGTGTCATTTGCATGGCCGCCACATAGGTTATTAAGTATATGATTACTAATTTCTCAAATCGTTGTGCCCAAGAATATCCTTTTTCCAACTCAGTGGAATCCATAGGTCAAATTATTTTGAAGAAAAGTAATCAATATTTATTAAACCTTAGATTTTAATTATAGAAATAATTGATTGAGGACTTTGCTTTGATTTTACTGAAATAAAATACTGTCCTTTTATAAAATCAGTTGTATTTATAGATATCAGCTGTTTTGTTGAAGAAACTCTTTTGAAAAATTTTCCGTTTTGGTTGAAAACTGTAAGTGTGCGTTCTTCATTTGTATCGAATTTGATGTTTACAATATCAGTTGAAGGGTTTGGGTAAACAGCTATTGTATGATCTAAAATTGATTCAACTGATGTTGAAATATCAAGTGTTCTGAAATTATCCAAACAAAAATAAGCTGGTGTGTTTAATCCAAAGCTGCTTACATCAGTTGAAGACATCGAAAAGATTAAGCTGTCAACATTTCCCAATGGTTTTAAGTCTATAAAAGTCCAATCTTTGACAATGTAGTCAAGCTTGTTGTCTTCAAATCTGTAATCTGCTAGATAAAAATTTATGCTATCGGATGATAGGGTACCGTTAAGATAGCTTTTGATTGTAAGCAATAAATAATCAGGATCATTACCTGTCTCTCCTCCAAATTTTTTCGCATAGGCATCGCCATCAAGCATGCTGTAGTAAGCATACGCATTGTTATTGATATAAAAGCCATCTACAACCTTTCCGATGCTGTTGTTCGTTAGTTCAATAATGCTTTGACCAACAACGTAACTGACAGCATAAGTTTTAGAACCATTATATCCTGATCCTGAGATACTGCTCTGCTGATTTATGAATCCTGGTGTCACATTATCAGTGCTTGTAGAAATACCCCAACCGCTCCAAGACTCAAAAGCACCAAAGTCTTGATATTTATTGGGAAGAAATATGTTTCCAGAAGAATATCCTGTTGTTACTTCTGATCCATTTAAAAATGAATCAATCGGCAGATCATAATTTTCAAAATCTGAAAGTGTTTGAGAACATAGAATTGAATAACTGAAACAAATAATAAGTGTCATGTATTTAATCATAATTGGAATGCTATTTTAAATTCATAATTAATGCCTGGCATCGGTCTTCTTTCGATGATGCGATAATTTTTGTTAAATATATTGTTTACTGAAAGTTGAAATCGAGTTTGAATATCGTCAATGGCAATACTTTTTTGGATGGACAAGTCTGCAATAAAGTAAGAAGGCAACTGATCTAAGATACCGATTGTTGAACTTACAAAACTTGATTGCCAATCAAATTGCCATGAACGGTATTTCATATGATAATTTAAAATCAATTTATGTTTAGGCGTATAAAATATCTGATCTCCTTTTTTGATGTTTGGGTTTGAAACATTTTCTAAGTTTTTAGATATGTTGTAACTGTATCCAGATTGTAAAATGTGTTTACTTTGCCCAAATTCCCAGTTCAAGTTTATCTTTGACTCAATACCATATGATTGGACTTTCGCCAAATTGGTTGCACTGTAAAAGAATTGATTCTCAGGGATAGCCCATAAAATCCAATTGTTAATAGTTCTGTGAAACAGAACTGTCTCAAAAGTGTATCTGTCTGATTCTGAAGAAAATGATATTTCCTGATTCCATCCTTTTTCAGATTCTAATTCTTGATCACCTCCTGGCGTCCAAAATCGTTCATTGAAAGTGGGCAATCTATATTCATGTGAGACTTTAAATGCGATTTTATTTTCATTAGATAGATCGATGATGTAATTTAATTGGGGTGTTAATGGAGAATCTGAATGACTGTCCCATGCTTTATTTACAGCTAAAGACAAAAAGCCATTTCGTGTGCGATGGATGAATTTGAAGAACGTACTTAAGTTGGTGCCTGTTATTTTTTCTTGATAGAATTTAGAATTTACAGTTGTATTGTTGATCATGAATCCAATATGAAAATCAACATCGGATCGCCAGTTATATTCCAAATTAGTTTTGTTGATAATTGATACGAATTGATTGTTTGAATGAATCAAGTTAAGTGAGTCATTAAAAATATTTTCTTCATCGAGTAAACTCATATTTGATTTAAACTGCCAATTTCCTTTATTCAGCAAGTAGCTAATTGCATAACGATTAATATGATCTTCCTGATCAGAAAAACTTCTGTTCTGAGTTGTTGTTGGCGGAATTTGTCTAAATGTTTTTTGAAACCAGACAGCTGCATTTAGTGAAGCATTTGGGGATAGCCAGTATCTGCTATTAATTTTTAGGGTCTTATTTTCAATGTTTGCATGTGACTGTGTTTTTTGAACACCATTTATTGGATAAGTAAAATTGTTTTCAGCTGAAAGTAAATCTGTTCCTACATTGATACCAAATTTTTTATTGCTGTATGAAAAATTGGAAGCAAATGATCTTTTTTTAAAGCTTCCTATATTGAAATTTGAATTCAGCTTGAATCCTCTGTTTAGTTTTATGTCGTCTTTCAAATTAATAAATCCTGTTACAGCGCCACTTCCATTTGTTGCAGATTGACCACCAGCAACGATGGTAATATTTTCAAAACTGTTTAATGGAATCAATGATAAATCATTCAAACCTAACATTGGATTATTAATTGGGATATCATTCCATTGAACTTGCGTTTGAGTTGCAGCGCCTCCGCGTAATGAAATGGTTGATGAACTGCCAGCGCCATATGTTTTTATAAATGCCAGAGATTGTTTTGATAAAAAATGATCTATAGATTGTTTGTTGGCATTTCTCAAAGATGAGCTGTCATAATTAATCTGACCTAAATGATCGCTATGATAAAACAAGTCAGACTTAATATCTATCGTATCAATTTCGTATTGGTTTATTTGTCCTTCTAAAGAATAGAGGAAACAATTAAAAATTAATATAAAACTTATTCTTTTGATGCCAATGTGTTTTTTCTTTGGAAATATAGAATGAAAACACACCCATTGAGATTCAATTAATCAGTGCAGTTCCATTGGTCTTTCCTCCGAAGACAAATAAAAAATCGAAAAAGGCAGGTCTTCTGACTTACTCACTTAAATAAACCTTCCCATCATTTTAGACAGTGGTTACATTATTTAAGCATTTTTTGAGCTTACAGCAGCGGGGACTGTTTTGGATTTTCACCAAATTCCCTTTTAAGTTTTGTTCAATCTTACAAAACACCAAAATCTAAGCAAATATATAAATGATTGTGATTTGAAAGGTGAAATTTTATGTTTGGTCAGTATCAAACTTTCAATAATACGAAATCCAGCAAAATATAACTGTTTACGATTAATCGTAATATTTAAGTATCTAAAAAGCAGTTAGATAAATATTATTATTAATTTTATATATTAATTATTAAAACTACACATGAAAAACGTATTTAATCAATTACAATTATTACTTTTCATCATTAGTCTTTCCGTCATTTTCACAGTCACGCTATTAGCTGAAGGTACAAGAGAATTAGCACCTAACGCCAACATTGTCATTGATGGAAACAATACTAATGATATTGCGGCATTACATATTGATAATGCTGTTTTTAACAATTTTGCCTCTTTTGGCAACTCAAATGTCAATTCAAGATTACATGTTCATATTGCAGATCCTTTAACAGAAGGAATCATGTTAGGATTTAGTGGAGGTCACACTAATCAGACGGGTGGAAACCCACCGCAAGTGAATTTTGAATATCAGATATTGGATCCAGCCGGAAATATCGTGTTTGGACCAATTTTAGTTACAAACACAAACGCCAGAATCAACAATTGGTCAGAAGCATTTAATGGTCCTATGCAATTAAATGGGACGAGCGGTTATGATGCCATGGAAGTGACAGCAGCTGATTTAACTTCAGCAGGATGGACGACTGAAGGCGATTATTACATTGAATTTAGAAACTTAATGGGAGGTGCTTTCCTCATTGATTATTGGGATATAACGGTTGCAGATTTCAGTTCAACTACCGTTGAAGAAAAAAAAGGTAGAGTATGGTCCTTTAATTGGGCATTCTTTGCTATAAATGATTTTGGTTTTCCAGAAAGACCCTTTAATGGTTCATTTTATGTTTGCGCACCAGATCCACAAAACCTTGATGCTGCCTTTATAACGGAAATTGATTTTAACGGATCGGGTTTTAGGCCAGCAGCTTTTAATATTGCTTTCAACAGTTTTGGTACATTGAATACAAGCAATATAGTTGCTGATAGAAGGAGCCAAGAAAATGTAAATTCTACAACGCCTGAGTATGCCATTTTTCTAAATGATCCAGTTGATATTTGCGAGACAGCAGAATCTGGTGAAATAGAAGTTTTGGGTATTACAAGATGTGGCATTGATGATTTTTGTATCAAATTTATTGGAACGCGTTCAGGACAAATAGATCTATTGCTTGATTTTGATGGAAACGACCAAGTTTTCACACCGGGAACTGCTGATGTTATGATAACAGGGTCAGTTTCAGCAGGTGATGTTGGACAAGCTGTTTGTTTGGACTGGAATGGGCTAGATGGCTTAGGTAATGCTTTGCCAGAAGATGCCAATACCCCGATTCCAATTTCTTTGTCTTTCGCTCAAGGGATTTATCACTTCCCGATTTATGATGCCGAATTGATGACAGATGGTTTTGATATAAATACTGTGAGACCAGCTGGTCCAAAACCATTATTATATTATGATGACACAGAAATTTCGGTGTCCTCTGGTAGTGGCGAACCCAATGTTCAATTGATGGGATGTAACCTACCTTGTCATAGTTGGACAAACTATTCGAATCCGGGAACTGTAGGGTTTGGAAATTTAAATACAATCAATTCATGGTGGTTTTCGCAACAAACGATGAATACAATGACATTCTTTTTGCCGGGTGTATTTACTTGCGATATTGAAGGACCTCAAGTAGCTTGTGAAGATGAAGAAGTTGATCTAGGAATAATTATAGATTTAACACCAGACAATGCTATGCCTTTGACAATTGAAAGTATCAATTGGACAGGTCCTGGTATTTTGGGCGGTAATGGAACAGAAGTTATTACAATTAATGAAAATGGTACTTACAATGCTGATCTTTCTTTTATAAATGAATTAGGAGACACTTGTACATCAAGTTGTCAGTTTGAATATGCTCAATTGCCAAAGAGTGAGGAAACAATTGATACACTATTGGCTTTTGGTGATTCGTTGGTCGTTAACACCGAGATTTATGATGTAGATGGAACTTATACTCAGATCCTCACTGCTGCAAACGGATGTGATAGTATTTTGACAATAATTGTTGAAGTAGAAATGCCCGAAATTGAGTTGAGATGTGAAATTTTCGGACCAGAGTTTTTGTGTGCAGGTGATACAACAACGTTAACATTGGATATAATCAAAGATCCAATTGATGCACCAGATCCAGAAATACTTTCCATAGGTTGGTTTGGACCAGGCGTTCCAATTGGCGCATCAGGACAGTCTGTTGTTGCGGAACAAGCTGGTGTTTATATTGCAGAATATATTTGGGTCAACTTTACAAATGATACACTAAAAGGAGCGTGTGAATATACTTTGGAAGTTATGCCAGAATTTGAAGTAACGATTGATACATTGATAAACTCTGGAGACGTTGTAATTTTTAACGGAGAGTCATTTGACAGTGCAGGTATATTCACTCAGGAGCTATCAACAACAATGGGATGTGATAGTATTATTATCATAACGATTGATGTCATTGATCCAACATATACTTGTTTATTAACGGGTACACCTGAAATTTGTGAAGGCGAAGTTTCCATTATTGAATTAGAAGCCGTTGTAGATCCGATAGGAGCACCAGCACCAATAATTTCTGAAATTGTTTGGTCTGGACCTGGAGTTGCAGCTAATACTACAGGAACTACTATTGATGCAACTGAGTCAGGAATTTATACAGCAGAATTAAGTTGGTTTAATAATGCAGATTCAATTTTGTCGACAAGTTGTATTTATAGTTTAACAGTTAATCCAACTTTTGAAACGACTATTGATACACTGATAGGTGAAGATGAAATAATTGCTATAAGTGGACAGATAATTACATCGCCAGGTCAATATATTTTAAACTTCAATGCTCAAAATGGGTGTGATAGTTTGCTTATTATAAATGTAATTCAGGAGTCTTCAGTTGTCTACTACGATTTGGATGATTGTAGGTCAACAGATTACAGCCGATTTGATCCAGATTATCCTTCTCCAGTTGATTGTGCGTTTATGACTGCCTCAAATGTGTTTAGGGTAAATCCAAATGTAAATAGCCATTCTTGTACACCAGGAGTGAACGGAGGTGTTGGACTTTGTGTAAGTTCAGAGGATGATTGTGATTATAATCCAGATAGTGAAAAAGCTATAATTTTTGAATTAGTAGTTAGTCCAGATGAAGAAGAAGCTGTTCAAATTACAAGTTTGAGATTTTTTGAAAGAGCACCAGAAACTTTCCAATGGATTGTTGGGACAACAGGTTTGAATAATTATCCAACACAATATGGATTGAGAGTTTTAAAGAACAATCAAGAAATTTTCAGTAGCGCAGATAATGTTACTACAACAGATTGGACAGCGGAGACATTTAACTTTGCAACACTTCCTGATTTTAAGGTTCAGGAACAAACGATTTTCAGGTTTGAATTATTAGGTTATTGTTTGATTGGAAACGATTCAGATGTAACAGCATGGGACGTTGATGAAATAAGTATTCAAGCGGATTGTGCTGAGTTTGTGTCTAACACAATCGATATTGTTGGTCAAGTAAAAACCATTTCAAATGAGCCATTAGAAAATGTCCAAGTAGATTTGAAATTTGGAGAGTTTGACTTTCAAAAGTTTGTTGATCAAACGAACGAAGCAGGGCAATATGCTTTTCAAGATGTGCCTAGATTTCAAGATTACATGGTTAAACCTGTTTCAGGTGATGATTACTTGAGAGGTGTCAGTACATTGGATTTAATTCATATCCAAAGACATATTCTCGGTCTTGACAGATTCGAATATGC
>JABDKX010000168.1 GCA_013001975.1 Saprospiraceae bacterium
GCAGCCCACTTCCTGTCAGTACATTTTTTCTTTGAACCAACTCTCGTGCTTTTCTTGCAGCGTGACGTGCGGTCGCAGCTAGAATAACTTTATCGATTATCCTTTTGGCTTCATGCTTATTTTCTTCCAGATAGTATTGCAATACTTTACCACAAGCTCTTGAAACGATTCCTGTAACTTCTGAATTACCAAGCTCTCCTTTCGTTTGACCTTTAAATTGAGGTTCAGGAACCTTTACAGAAACGATGGCTGTCATTCCTTCTCTGAAGTCTTCACCAGAAACTTTAAATTTTAGTTTGCTGAATAATCCATTGTCTTCTGCGAATTTTAAAAAGACTCTATTAACGGCTCTTTTGAATCCACTTACATGCGTTCCCCCTTCTCTGGTATTAATATTATTAACAAAAGAGTAGATGTTTTCTGAGTAACTTGTATTGTATTGCATGGCAACCTCAACTTCTACGTTATCCTCTTTAGCTTTTACATAAATTGGATTTTCAATGATTGCTGTTCTACTCTGATCGATGTACTTAACAAACTCTTTAAGTCCGCCTTCTGAGTAATAAGTATCTGTTCGGTTTTTACCTTCAACTTGTTCTCTCTCATCTTCAAGTATCAAGGTTAGGCCACTGTTCAGATATGACATTTCTTTAAATCGTGTTGCAAGAATATCATATTTATAATCTAATTCATCAAAAATATTGGCATCAGGTCTGTAAGTAATAAAAGTCCCTCTTTTATCTGTAGTTCCTGATTCAATGACCTCTGTTTGTGGTTTTCCTTCAGAATACTCTTGGATGTAGATTTTACCATCCCTATGGACTTCTGCTTTTAAATAATCTGAAAGTGCATTCACACAAGAAACACCGACGCCATGAAGACCACCTGAAACTTTATAAGTGTCTTTATCAAATTTTCCACCAGCGTGTAAGATTGTCATAACGACTTCAAGTGCAGACTTTTTTAATTTAGCATGCATGCCTACTGGAATACCTCGACCATTATCTTTTACCGTTATAGAATTGTCCTTATGAATTGTTATGCTGATGGCATCACAATGACCTGCTAAATGTTCATCAATTGAGTTGTCAACGACTTCCCAAACAAGGTGGTGTAAGCCCTTACTGTCCGTTGATCCGATATACATTCCAGGACGCTTTCTAACCGCTTCTAATCCTTCTAGTGCTTGTATATTATCCGCACCGTATTTGTTTTTATTTTCACTCATATCTTTGCCTATCAATTTAAGGGTGCAAAGATACATAAAAACGGTGTCTTTTTCATGAATAAATTCCAGCTGAAATGCCGATTTTATTGCTTATTTTGGCATAAAAATCAAACAAAATGAAAAAAACACTCATTGGCGCCTTAGTTGGCGGATTAATCTTATTTATATGGCAATTTCTATCGTGGTCTGCATTGAACCTTCATGGGTCAAATATGCAGTATACACCATCTCAAGATAAAATATTATCTGCTTTGGCTGAAGAAGGTCTTGAAGATGGTACTTATTTCATGCCTAATGTCAAACCTGGTGCCACAGCGGAAGAATATGAGGCGTATCAGAAGGCAAACATAGGCAAACCTTGGGCGCTTATCAGCTATCACAATAGTTTGAATAACAACATGGGCATGAACATGGTTCGAGGTTTCCTTATAGACTTTCTTGCTGTATTTTTTCTTTGTTATCTATTGTTAAAAAATCCAAAATTAGATTTTCAAACTACCTTGGTCAGTACTTTGATGATAGGACTGATAGGTTATTTTACAATCAGTTATTTAAATACTATTTGGTTCGAAAGCTCCAGTATTCCGGAATTAATCGACACAATTGTACAGTGGGGATTAACAGGCGCTTTTTTAGGATGGTATTTACCTGAAAAGGATTAGGAATCTCAAACGCATAGAATTTTATAAAAGGTTTACATTAAGTAAGCCTTTTTTTGTTTTAAATACTGTTTTCGCAATTCATCAAATGAACGGTATCTGAAGGATTTTAAAAGGAAACATATTGCATAATCCTATACGCATTGGTGTCTTTAACATATATAATGCCCTTTTTATCAACATTATGAACTTTTTATAGTCTTTTTTATGTCTCTTGTCAATAACATATTAAAAATATTACTAATTTTATATCTAAATACTTTTCCCTGAAATTCTTGGTAGTTACTGGTTGTTGTAAATTTAATGTACATGAGAATACTTATTATAGGTGACAAAATTGAAGATCGGAAGAATATAGAACATCTCCTCATCTCTAATAATATTAATAACTTTCATTCTATTGGTTCTGAAGAAGATATAAATTTTTATACCAAAAAAATAGAATATGCTTTTGCAATTTTTATTGGTGAGAACTTAATGGCAGAGAAAGTTTTAAAAATGAAGTCATCCTTACCTGAAGCAACAACTACCATTTCTATAACTAAGGATTTATCTATTTCAGATAACATTATCTCATTTCATTACCAGAATGGACATAAAGAAAAGTTAACAACTTATATAAACACTCAAAAAACAACCAATTACCTTCCCAAAGAAGATATCTTAATTAAGATTAATGATAAATATAAAAGAATTCGTCTTGAAGATATTGATTTCATTCAATCCGATGGAAAATATATTACACTAAATCTTGGTAAAAGAAAATTCAGTTTAAGAAACACTTTGAAAGGAATAGAGCTCATCCTTCCTAACTATTTCGTTCGTGCACATTCTTCATATATTGTGAATCTCAATAAAATAGAATCTATACATATTGCGGAGCAGAATGTTGAATTAACAAATTCAAGTATTCCTTTTAGTAGAAAATACAAATCAAATCTTTTAAACAGATTCCATTTAGGCTAATTTGATTCAACACAAACCCGTATTAAGTGCATTTTAAGGACATAAATTAGACCAGAACCCTAAGGACATTCTAGATGCAATTAAGGACACTTTGGGTGCAATTAAGGACACAACATATGATAAATAATTGTAATATGTTATTTTTGTCTGGTATTGATTTACTCGTTAAATAACTGAATGCTCCCAAAAGTATTTTGTTATTAATCTATACAAAAACAGTAAATCCCTCCCGATTTTCCTAAAACCTAAAAATATTCCAAAAGTTGCTAACCAACTGAGATATTGATAATACATGTAGTAACTTATATGGTGTTGTAAACTAAAACTTGAAAGTAAACTATTGTGATTTTTATAAATATTGCAAAGGATTAAATCATTCTTTCCCATATATTTTATTTAGGAATTAACTTAATTAACCCTTGGTTATCATTCTATTAAGGAACCTGTTATTAGCTGGCAAACAAATAATTTGGATAAAGAATTTAAAAATTAAGAAAATTTAAAGGTGTTAAAGTTTAATATCTTAAATAACCACAAAATACATTTCCCTTTCCGATTTCCTGAGCAACTGCTCATGCAGTTTTATTGCTATTTAAAAGGTAATAAAACGATTTTTTAGGATCTCTCAAATGAGACCTTAATAACCTGTTTTTAAAATAACCTGGATGTGGTTGTTGAGTGATTGTCATTCAATGGTCAAATAGAATCTGAGCTTATGGATTACCATAGGCTTAAACTATTTATAACCATAGATTATACATCTCGAAATGACAAGAAGTAAATTTAATTCCGCGATTACAAGAAATTTATTCGGAAGATTCTTATTAACGATTTCAATTGTTTGGATAAGTTCTTTAGGAATATTCGCTCAGGTGGGTCAACAAATTCAAAATCTAGATCCCAATTATGGAAACTCCGGCGGATCAGCTGGTGGATCGGGTATGCTATATACTGAGATTCAAACTATAGATATGTCTTTGACAGCGAATCAAAGTTCCGCACATCAATCTAACCCCAACTTATTTGAATTAGTTGAGACAGGAGGTTGTCCAACTAATCCTTCTAATGGATGTTCAGGTATATATTTAGGAGCACGGGAAATGTGTGATGGATCTACAGAAGGACCTGATTATCAAGTTGTAATTACCAATATTGAAGCGGGAAAAATTAAAACGTATAGTACTGTAAGCTTCACCATATGTAGGAGAGGAGATTATGGTCATATAGCCGAAAAGGTTTATGTGGTAGATGAAAATGACACCGTGATTGCATTCGTAGACTCTTCTGGAGGAGGTTCTACTTCAGATTGTACACCTGAGCAGCAATGTGTAACCGCAACAATATCTGGTTGTGATTATAGTGATTTAGCTGCCGATGGAACTATCTCATTAGGAATACATTGCCCGGGAGGAAATCAAGGTACAACAGCTGCAGATTGTGATGCTGTTTGTAATAGTACGAGATCAGGACGAAGAGATGGAGATTATGATAATGATGGGATATTGGACGGAAATTGTGTCGAATTGACAAAGTTTTCTGTTGCCATAACAACTCCTGATGTGGGAAATACTATAAGTTCAACAAGCCCGTGTGTTGGTCAATCTGTGACATTAACTCCAAACAGTAATAGTGCTCCGTTTAATCAAAAATGGACCGTCAATGGTTCTAACATTGGTTCTGGAACCCAAACATGGACACCATCAGCACAAGGTACTTATACAATATGTAATATTGTCGGCAATGGTACTTGCGAGGAAGAAGATTGTACAATAGTAACAGTTTCTAAACCACCAACTGGTCAAAACTTGACACTAGATGTATGTGCTGAAAGTGATTTTAATCCTTATGACTATGCTTCTTCAATTAATCCCGGAGGTAGTGGGACACTTTATTTATTTACAGACAACACATGTACTTCAGTTATTCAAGACAATACAACATTTAATATTTCAGGAGGAACTGCATTTCCTGCCAATCCGAGCTCTGGAGGAACAAGCAATGCTCCAATGCTTTCTGCTATTTGTTCAGATGGAAGTACACCTGTATATAACTCAATGGGTGGAAATGGTACTTGCACCCCTCCATCGACCATAACAACGGAAGGTCAGTGTATGTATTACGGTGGGACTTGGACACCAGGAGGAACTGTTACAATTGAAGCAAATAAAAACACCAATGTTGAAGAAGCTAATCCAACCGTTACCTGGACTCTTGGTGACAAAATTGAAATCAAGGGGAAACTCGATGATAAATTAAGTGCTTTATTTGGTTTTGATGATGTTAATAATACAAGCGTTATTCCAGCTGGGGCTACAATAACTTCCGCTATGTTAAAATTAACGATTCAAGCGGATCCTAATCCATCACTAGATATAAGTATTAATGAGATGACATCTGGTTGGACTCTAGCTACAGCTCATTGGAATAATACAATTAACAATTATAATACAACAGCAGCAGCAACACATACTGTATTAAAAGACGATACTTCAATAATGCTTGATATAACATCATTGGTATCTCAATGGTATACAACAGGTACAAATCATGGTTTAATGGTTAGGCCTAATCAGACTTTAAATGAGGCATTTAAAGTTTATTCAAACGATATTAGCAACGCTTCTAATCTTAGACCTAACTTGATTGTCACTTATACTGGAGGTGGTGTTTGTTCAGGAGCTAGCACCGTAACCAATACAACGACTGCTTTATGTTCATCTAATAATGGCACATTTACAGGAACGCCTGCTGATCAAATGAGCCAAACAATAAAATATATAATAAGTGATAATGGTTGTACTTCAGAAGGGACAGTCACTTTTAATGTGAGTAATTCTGACCCAATATTATCAGCGAGTACAACTGATATATGTGAGGGAGAAAATGTTACAATCACTGCACCATTTGGTGCAGCTAGCTATGACTTTTTTGTAGATGACAATCCTGAAAACGGCATGAAAGATGCTGCTGAATTTTCACTTTCTGCTGCTTATGTAAGTAATAATATTGCAACCATTCCAACAGGAACAGGTACGCCATTACCAACAGGCACAACTGCTATTGGTGTAGTTATAGTCTCGTCAGGATTTCCTTGTGAAGGTACCGGTACAATTGACATAACAGTTGAACAAGCTGTAATTTCAAACAATGTAGCATTGACACTATGTGATGACACTAATGCAGACAGTAATGCAGATGAAGATGGTTCTGCTACTTTTACTTTAGCGGATGCTGAAGATAATTCAGCAACTTCTAATTTAAATAGCGGAACTGGAGAAGATGTTGATAACGGTGCAACCGGTATAACGGTTAGCTATTATCCGACGATGGCAGATGCTGAGGCAAAAACAACAAATACGCTCTCAGCGACATACACCACTGTTTCAAGTCCTGATGTTGTATATGCAAGGGTAGAAAATGACATGACAGGTTGTTACTCAGTTTCAACTGTCACTCTAAATGTTGAATCTCCTGCTCAATTAGGAGCAGGGTTGGATTTTGTTATGTGTACAGGAGATGTTGTCACTTTAGGGGGAGCGTCTATGAATACACCAACTGCAAGTTGGAGTATTCAATCTGGGACAGGAGGTACCCTTAGTGATGAGAATCCAACTGCTAATCCAGAAGCTGTCACTTTTACATCTGGAACTGTTGGCAATTTTGTACTTAGATTAACTTCAGCTAATCCAACAGGGTCTTGTCCTGCTGAAATTAGGGATTTGAATGTTACAGTTAACGGTTCACCAACAGCAAGTAATACAACTATTTATTCTTGTGAAAACACAGACCCAACTGCAGATAAAGCATTGTTTGATCTTACTGACGCAGACGATGGTGTGACAGGGGGTATTGCTGGAATTTCAGCAGCATATTATCTGACTGCACAAAATGCGATAGATGATGTAAATGCTTTAGATGAGCTTTATGTATCAGGAAATGCAACTATTCATGCGAGAGTTATAAATTTAAGCACTGATTGTTTTAGTACTTCTGAAGTTACATTAGTAACGCATGATTTACTAGTTGTCAGCAATATTGGTGATACAAGTATTTGTGTTGGAAAAAACCTTGGATATAAAGTTTCAGGAAGCCTTGGGACTCCCGCTTATGGATATCAGTGGCAAGAAAGTACTGATGGTGGAATGAATTTCAGCAACCTGTCTGATGGAACTTCTTATTCAGGAGCAACAAGTGATTCATTGACAATTTTAAATATTCAAAATAGTTTCAACAATAATCAATACCGATTTATATTATCGGACGCCAATGGTTGTATGGATACAACTTCCGTGTCTACCATTAGTGTATATGATTGTGTAATCGATGCAATAGACAATGATTATTCATCTACACCAATTAATGGTCTTACAGGAGGATCCGTAGGGAATATCCTTGCTAATGATAGTATTGAAAGTGTCGTTTTAAATCCAATGGATGTTCTATTGACACCAGTGGCAATGGGGTCAACGAATACAACATTAGTACATCTTGATGGCATGACTGGAAATGTAATAATTGAACCCAATACACCAGCCGGTACTTATTTGGTAGTTTATAGTATATGTGAAGCTGTGAATACAGGCAATTGTGATACAGCAACAGTAACTGTTGAGGTTGAAGCGGCACCTATTGTAGCGTTAGACAATGACTATACAAGTACACCTTTCAATGGAAAAGATGGTGGATCAACACTTAATATTTTAGCCAATGATTCATTAAATAATGTGGTGGTAGATCCTATGGATATCTCTTTAACGCCTGTAACTTTAGGTACTACTAATTCTATGTTGGTCCATTTGGATGGCACTACAGGATTGGTTAAAATAGAACCAAATACACCAGCAGGTGACTATGATGTCGTTTATCAAATTTGCGAAAATTTAAATCCAATGAATTGTGATGAAGCTACGGTTACAGTAACTGTGGAACCAGCACCAATTGTAGCTTTGGATAATGATTATACAAGCACGCCTTTCAATGGAAAAGATGGTGGATCAACGCTTAATATTTTAGCTAATGATTCATTAAATAATGTGGTGGTAGATCCTATTGATATTACTTTAACGCCTGTAACTTTAGGTACTACTAATTCTATGTTGGTCCACTTGGATGGCACTACAGGATTGGTTAAAATAGAACCAAATACACCAGCAGGTGACTATGATGTCGTTTATCAAATTTGTGAAAATTTGAATCCAATGAATTGTGATGAAGCTACGGTTACAGTAACTGTGGAACCAGCACCAATTGTAGCTTTAGATAATGATTATACAAGCACACCTTTCAGTGGAATAGATGGTGGATCAACACTTAATATTTTAGCTAATGATTCATTAAATAATATGGTGGTAGATCCTATGGATATTACTTTAACTCCTGTGTCTTTAGGTACTACTAATTCTATGTTCGTCCACTTGGATGGCACTACAGGATTAGTTAAAATAGAACCAAATACACCAGCAGGTGATTATGATGTCGTTTACCAGATTTGTGAAAATTTGAATCCAATGAATTGTGATGAAGCTACTGTGACTGTAACTGTGGAACAAGCACCAATTGTAGCTTTGGATAATGATTATACAAGCACACCTTTCAATGGAAAAGATGGTGGATCAACACTTAATATTTTAGCTAATGATTCATTAAATAATGTGGTAGTAGATCCTATGGATATCACTTTAACTCCTGTAACTTTAGGTACTACTAATTCTATGCTGGTCCACTTGGATGGCACTACAGGATTGGTTAAAATAGAACCTGGTACACCAGCAGGTGATTATGATGTCGTTTATCAGATTTGCGAAAACCTGAATCCAATGAATTGTGATGAAGCTACTGTGACAGTTAGAGTAGAAGCAGCGCCAATTCTTGCTGTTGATGATGATTATACAAGTTCACCAATAGATGGAAATACTGGTGGAACCAGTCCTGATATTTTTTTAAATGATTTACTCAATAACAATATGGTCGATCCTATGGATATTACCATTGCACCGGTTGCTTTAGGAACTACAAATGCAATGGCTGTTCATTTAGACGGAACAACGGGAAAGGTTAGGGTTGAAGCAAATACACAATCAGGTGATTATGATGTAGTATATAGTATCTGTGAAAATTTAAACCCTACTAATTGTGACACTGCAGTGGTGACAATGAGAGTAAATTTATTACCGATTACCAATGATGATATGGTAATGGTTGATGAAGATGAAGACGTAATCGTTGACATTTTTGGTAATGATGATGACCTGCCAACAACAGGAACATTAATGGTGACAGATCCGCTTAACGGTACAGTTATGGTTGACGACGGTGGCACACCTAATGACCCTAGTGACGATATTGTAACTTATACGCCTAGTCCTGACTATAATGGTCCAGATAGTTTCAGTTATACTGTCTGTGATATTTTTAATAATTGTCAAACATCAATGGTTGACATCACAGTAGATCCTAGTCCTGACTTAGTGAATGATGAGTATACAACAGATGAAGATGAATCAGTAAAAACGACTGTTTATCTAAATGATAATGATGTTCCAATGGAAGGAACTGTAAGTATTGTCGACGATGCCAATAACGGTATGGTTGTCATTACTGATCCAAACAATACACCTGCTGATCCATCAGATGATATAGTTACCTATATTCCAAATATGGATTTTGTTGGAGTAGACACATTCTATTATGAAGTTTGTGACAAAGATATGAATTGCGATACTGCTATGGTAAGGGTTTTAATTGATCCTAGTCCAGATGCTGCTGATGATATGGCAATGACTGATGAAGATGAACCTGTTGTTTTAGATATTTACTCTAATGATAATGACATTCCTTCAATTGGTACTTTGGTGGTTAATGATCCGCCAAATGGTACCGTAACTATAAATGATGGAGGCACGCCTAATGATCCTAGTGATGATGTCGTAACATACACACCTGATCCAATGTTTAATGGTGTAGATATGTATGATTATACCGTTTGTGATGAGGATAATAATTGCAGTACTGCAACCATCACAGTGACGGTTGACCCAAGCCCAGATGCCGCTGATGATATAGCCATGACTGATGAAGATGAACCTGTTGTTATTGATATTCTTGATAATGATAATGACGTTCCAACAGAAGGAACATTAATGGTCATGGATCCGCCTAATGGTTCTGTGATAATTGATAACGGTGGTACGCCAAATGATCCTAGTGATGACTTAATCACATTTACGCCTGACCCTGACTTTAACGGTACAGAAATGTTTGATTATACAATTTGTGATGAAGATAATAATTGTAGTACTGCAACAGTAACTGTGGCAGTTGATCCTAGTCCAGATGTCGTTGATGATTATTTCACCACCGATGAAGATGAATCAGTGAGAACAGAAATTTACACAAATGATGGTGACATTCCAACATCTGGAACACTTGAGATAACTGACGAC
>JABDKX010000188.1 GCA_013001975.1 Saprospiraceae bacterium
AGGTAATCCGAATGTTACAGCAGAAAGTGGAATTAATGCTTTTTCATAAAAAACATCATTCATAATGCTGCCGTTATCTTCATCCATAATGACTTTTGGAAATGACTTAATAACTTTATATAAAGGAGCTTTGAAATCACTTGATGCATAATTGACAATGACACCTTCTGAAATCCATTTATCAATTATTTGTTGAACAGCTGAATTGCTTAAAATAATTTCACTTGGTATTATAAATGCTCCAGATTTATAAGCGATTCCATCGACAACAAAGTCAACTTCATTAAGCATTTTGTCAGATTTAATAATCCAATTTACTGGAATACTCGCCTCTGTTAATTCATATATTAATCCATATGGTTTTAAACCATTGTCATATGTTTGTGGTTCTATCCCCATATTAATTATGGCAGATCCACCAGAAAATGTGTTATTGTTTGATGTATTTGAAGAAGTATAAATATCTACTTCGCAAGAGGAGGAATTTCCATAATCATCAATAGCCGTTATTTCAGCATTTCCAACTAAAGCTGTATTACAACTTATATTGGTAATTGTATGATTGATACTTAATGACACATTGGTACAATTATCAACTGCCGTAGCATTACCAAAAACAGCTAACCAGTCATTTAGTTGATTTAAATTTTCAAGTTCTGAGTCTCCAGTAAGATACAAATCTGATGGACAGTCTATAACGGGGGCTTCAATATCTATTACCGTTATAAGTTGAACACAAGAACTAGAATTACCACTTGAATCTGTTGTGGTCCATGTTACTGAATTAAGCCCAAATGCATAAGGTTCAACTGCATCATTCGTATTGCTTATAGTGCTGCAATTGTCAGAGCTGATTGGCATTCCTAAATTTACAAATGAAGCTTCACAAAGTCCTGGATCAGTTTCAACAGTAATATCATCTGGGCAATTAATTGTTGGCAATTCATTTTCTTCTACAGTTACTTCTTGACTACAAGTTGCACTGTTACCACTACTATCTGTAATTGTAAATACTACAGTTGTTGTGCCTAATGTATAAGATACAGGCTCATCATTTGTAACGATTGATCCAGTACAATTATCATTGCTAACCTCCATACCCAATACAATTAGGTTCGCTTCACAAGAAAAGGCATCTGGATTAACTGTCAAATCTGAAGGACATGTAATTGTCGGTAGTTCATCATCATTGATTGTAATTGTTTGAATGCACGTCGAAGTATTGCATCCAATATCCGAGACAGTCCAAATAACAGGTGTAACGCCAATTCCAAACTCAGATGGAGAATCATTTGAAATACTTGATATGCCACAAGCATCAGTAAATGTCGGAGTACCCAATCCCAGATTATTATTTATACAAAGCCCACTGCTTGTACTTTCTATTATGTTAATAGGGCAATTTATCGTAGGTGGTGTTGTGTCATCAACATAAATCTCACTATTACAACTGGAAGTATTGCCACAAGCATCCATAGCGGAAAATGTAACAATATATCCAGACGATGAATTGCAATTTACATTTGGTAAGTTAGAAGCATTATAATTATTCGTTACTGAAACAGAAGCATTACAATCATCGTTAGCGACATAATTATTTAACCAAGTATTTATTTCTGATGCATAATCATTATCACATTCTAAGAATAAATTAGTTGGACACGAAATCGTTGGTGGTGTCATATCTTCAACTATAATATTTGCAGTTGTACTTGTTGTGTTTCCACAATCGTCAGAAATTGTAAATGTCACTAAAGTAACCCCAGAATTCCCGCACGTTATTGTCGTATTTGTATTCGTATTTGTATAATCATCTGTAATTGTAAAAGAGGAACAAAGATCATTATACACTAATCCTCCATAGTTGATTAACCATGAAGATATTGAATCATCAATACTTGGTATACCACATTCTAATACAAGGTCTGTTGGGGCAATCACCATCAAAGGCGATAAGGTATCAACAACTTGTATCGATTGAATGTAAATTGTATCTAAACCACATTCATCAATAATATTCCACGTTCGATTTATCGTATAATTTGCACTACAACTTCCTGAAACAATACTATTTGAATAACTAATTACAGGGTTGTTATTACAGATATCATTTACAATAGGCATTCCAACATTGGATGGAAGTGTATCATTATAGCAAGCTACTAAAGTATCGCTAGGAAACTGAATAATTGGCATTGTATCAAGTATACTTATTTGTTGAGAGCAAGAACTTGAGTTACCGCAATTATCAGATATTTCATATACTCTTGTAACTATTTCACTACAACTAAGACTATTTGAAAACTCACTTGACATTAAAAAGCTCAGTGTATCTAAAGAACAATCATCACTTCCACTCCCTCCTTCATTTATAAAGTCAGCAAAAAGATTAATTGAACTTGGCAAAGTTTCATTACATGAAATACTGACATCCGGCAGACAAGTTAGTGCTGGTACCATGAAATCATCAACAATAATAGTATCATTTATAATAGAATGATATCCGCATTCATTTGAAATCTGATATTGCCTAACAACCATTTTAGGACAAACCATGAAGTCTTCAATTTCATTTAATAATGTAAAGCTGCTTGAATCGATACGACATAAAGTATCAATTTGGCACCCAGCATTTATTAATTCTGAAATACTTGCGTAAGGTGGAAACGTTGAAATATCACAAATGGTATCATTGATTGGCAGAGATAAAATTTCATTCGACCCGCCACATACAAAAAAGTATAAGCAAATAGATTCGGTTACACCAAATTCATTTGATACTCTAACCACAATCGAATCTGTTCCTCTAAATCCTACTTTAGATATATAGTCAAAGCAAGTAGTATTTTGCTCTATTATTACATTTCCGGTATTTTCCGTTGTTTCAATACTTGAAATCACATTTGATCCAGCACAAGATTGAACATCTAAACAAACATTTTGTACTAAAGCTGAGCATAATGAGTCTATAAATAAATCTGTTATTACCGTATTTGTTGAATCAAGAAATTCCAACTTATCCTTGAAACTTGACAAGTAACCAAAAGTTCCACCTGAAGGATTTCCTACAAATTGAGAAGCGCTGAAAGGTTCAGCGGATTCAATTATAAAAGGTTCTGTCAAGCCACTGAAGTCAGCATTATCAATTCGGACAACTGACCAATCTGTAAGACTAGGAACAGATTGTGCCACACTGTAAGTAGTATATGATGTTCCATTTAAAGTTAACGTAGATAGTCCTGAGTCAGGAATAATTATTGTCACTGTATTTTCTGTAGAGTTTGGAAAATTAAAAAACTCCAAATAATTATCTCCTGCACATTCATCTATTGCTGGAAGAATTGCCATTCCAATTTCCCCATTGAGTTGTACACTTCCGAATTGAAAAACATAGGCTGGATTTGATACATGTATATGATGAGGATCAAGATCAGGTGTTGGCATATTATAAGTATAAGATTCTCCTGGCTGCAACGTAGCAACAGGAGTTGCACCTCCATCAATAAAAACATTTGTATTTGCCACAACAGCTACAACAACAGCATAATTAGCAGTACTAGGATTATCGTCGTCTATCCCTCTAACAACTATATAGTCATTTTTTAATACGCAAGTTGGTAATAATTGATCAGCACCTCCATCTCGACCACTACTATTTGGATCACATTGGTTTGAATGTTGAGACCCTGATATAACAGAAATAGGTTTGTCAGAAGTTATCAAAGTTCCAGTTACACTTTGATTCGTATTGTTATCTCTTATCAAATATGTTTCATTATTATTGAGTAAGATAGAGTGCGTCGAACCCATTCCAAACATATCTAATCCAGACGGAAATTGAAAATCAACAGTAGTATTATCTTGTGTTGCCATTACAGAAATAAAATGATTTTCTTTCTTTAATACATTTGGCGCACCACAGACGTTTGTTTGGCTGGCTGCTCTAAAGTTTCTACCTAAGGCATACTCCCCTTTTAAAGTAATGAGTAGCTTATTATTATTGGCTGCTAATCTGTAAAGAAGTTGAATCGGCTTGTCTGACTTAATGATTAAACCTTTATCATTTTCAATAGTATTCTCATTATCAGTCTGAATTATACTACTTGTTAATGGTATTTCAACAGGAGCACCTTGATTAACAACATATGTATTGTTAAATGTTGTACCGTCACCAGTTCTTACACTAATGTTAGCAGTTCCAAATGCTGAAGAAACGACTATGCTGGAAGGTGTTGTATAAGTTGGAGGAGAATAATTAGTATCATTCATCTTCCAAATGGGTGGTGCATAATAATAAAGAGAGTCATCTTCACAACTATTTCTAAATATTTTAGCCAAACATGGGCATTTTGGATCTAAATCATCGATCAGACCATCATTGTCATCATCAATATTATTTGAACAACATTCACATGCAATGTTAATGGTTTGTGTTTCGCTTACAGAATTACCGCAATCATCTGTAGCAACCCAAGTTCTTGTTAAAGTATAAATAACTGAAGCACATGAATTATTTGTTGTGTCTTTTGTGCTCGTTTCAGTAAATACGATATCAACATTATCACTGCAACCATCAATTACAATAATATCAGTGCCTATGATAGGAATATCAGGTTCTCCTTGACAATAATAAACTGTATCGTTTGGTACGCCTAAAAGTTGTGGATTTGTATTGTCTTCTAAAACAATATTGTTTGAAAAAGATAGAGAATTGCCGCAATCATCTTCTACCGTAAACAATACAGATGTGTTACTTGTATATCCACAATTATAAATTAAACCATTATAGTCATTTGACCAAGTTAATATGCCACAATCATCTGTGGCCAAAGCGTTAGCATTTAAATTTAACCAATCTGTTATAGCAACTTGATTACTTGTTGAATCACATTCTAGAATCAAGTCGGTGCCCATCTGAGTAATAACTGGAGGTAGTGAATCCGTAACAGTTAATACCCCAGTTGAAGTACTTGTGTTACCACAAATGTCTTCTACCATAAAAATTACAGAAGCAGTTCCCGTAGCACCACAGCCACCACTTAATCCGTTATAATCATTAGACCAACTTAAAATACCGCAATCGTCAGCGGCTATTGCATTTCCATTGTCCGCCAACCAATTCGCAACTGAATCTAACGGATTAGAAACATCACTACAATTAAAACTTGGATTTGTCGCAGATACAGTTATAATTGGGTCTATTATATCTGTAACTATTATTTCTGCAAGAGCAGTAGTTGAGTTACCACAATCATCAGTAACGGTAAATAAGATTATCTGTGAACAATTATTATTAAATGAATTGTAATCATTTGACCAAGTCACATTTCCACAATTATCATCAGCTATTCCCATACCGTTTGACAAAATCCAATTGTCAATTATTGTTGCATTGCCTATATCCGAACAAGTTAAAATCAAATTTGTAGGAGTGGTTATAATACTTGGGGATTGCGTATCATCAATTGTAAATGTTGCAGATGTTGAAACAGAATTTCCACATAAATCATTTGCTGTAAAGGTGACCAACACAGAGCCCGTTTCAGCACATAAATCAGTAACATTGTTGAAATCATTTTCCCAATTTATCCCTGTACATCCATCAGTAGCCATTGCACCACCGTTAGAATTTAACCATGTACTAACATCTGCTATATTACCTAAACCATCACACTCCACTGTCAAATCAGAAGCACTTGTTGTCAAAGAAATACTTGGAAGTGTTCCATTAGCAAAACTTATATTGGCTGTTGTTGATATTGTTGATCCACAATTATCAGTAGCTGTAAAAGTAACTTCTGTCATTCCAGAAGAAATTGTACATCCTTCAATCAGAACATCATCTATATATAACAAATCAGAATTACTTGAAGCATCACATCGAATTCTCAGCCTAGTATTATTCGTAAAACTTCCTGGTATCTTAATAGTTACAAATTCTCTAACATTATTAACAAAATCAGAACCTGCATCAAAATCTGCTACTGTAGTATAAGAAGATCCTCCATTTGTTGAAATTTGTAACCAAAAGTCTTCATTATTTGAGAAAAATCTGGTTATGTAGGTAAAAGACACTCTGATTGAGTCATAAGATGTCATATTCAAATTATCGGTAGTTATATTTGAAGATCCAGAATTGTCTCTTAATCGAATCGGATAATTACCGCTATAGGCATACGCAGAATCATTACTCCTTCTTCGGGCATCAGACCCTCCATCATTCCATATTCCCCAACCAGACTCAAAATCTTCAAAATCTATATTCGAATACGTACAATTATTGGAAATACAATAATTATTGGACGCAGAATAGTCATTAGTCCAAGTAACTGGATTACAATCTGAAGAAATGACTGATAATCCATTGTTATTGAGCCAATCGAAAAACTGAGGAGTTGAGGGGTTAGTACAATCTATGGTGATATCTGAAGCTGGAATTACAAGTGTTATGACTTCTAAAGAATTTGCTAGTGTGTCTTCATTTATACTCATATCTGTATTTGTCCTCAACATAGTTGAAGAAAAACACATTAAAATGGTAATAAATAAGGCTTTTTTGAGTCCCTGAATCTCAAAAAACATCCTTAAAGCAGATATTACTATTTTAAAATTTTTAAATGAGTTTATGCACAACAAATTTTAAGTTTGATTTGACATTAACATGTTGAATATTCAACAAGCCCTTCCCAACCAAGGAAAAGTCTATTTAAAAATTATAAATAGTAGGAAACTTAATATTCTATGCAACGAGCATAACAATATTAATAAGCCATATAAAACGATGGCTTTTATATCATCTAGGTTGGTGTACCTTTAGCGGAAGGCACGCACAAATATATAAATATTTTTATATATAAAAAATTATAATATGTTATAAGTTGATTTTGGAGTTCTGAGCCTGCATAACCAAGCCATGAATAGCTAGGGCCCCTATTCTAACTTGTGATTATGTTAAGTAAATTGTGCTTATAATGCTCATTTATCCCATTTTTAGCATTTTTTCCTACTTCCCTGTTCCACTGCATTCCATTTCGGAGAAAACACTCACATTGAATCATTGGAACATTGAATCATTGGAACATTGGAACATTGAATCATTGAACAAAAGCATAAAAAAAGGCCTTGCATAATGCAAGGCCTTTAATAAATAATGAAGTCTACTTATTATAATAGTATCATTTTTAACTCTGCCTTCAAGTGGCTAGAAGTTATTTTAGCATAAATTACTCCTTTTGAATCGATTTGAGATCTTAATACTTGATATTGGTTTATTCCGATATTACACCTTTTATTTTCTTCTAGTAATAATCTTCCAGTAATATCATAGAAGGCTATATTAATAGTTCCTTCTTCCTTAGATTCAAAAGAAATCATTGTATTTTCTATCCACGGATTTGGATAAGCTTTCAGTTGATTATCATATTGATTTTCAAACTTACCAATCATATTTAAATCGTAAGGCTTACCTTCAACATAAATTTCTGCGTTTGTCAACTCTGAATTAAGCGATATTTCAACATTGTTAACATTTGACTTTTTCTCATATTCTAATGCAAACAATGGTTCTCTTGCTGTGACAGATACAGGAACATTTTCAGATATACTAAAAGTGATCAAGCCATCATCAGTATATGATAAGTTTAAATTTTCATCTGAAATATTGAATTGACCAGATATACCATCATTAATTGAAATTTCATTAGGGTCAAAGGTTATCGTCCCTTGCATTCCATCAATATTATCCAATTCATCAACATAGAATTCAATAATTGATGCACCTTCATTCACAACACTTTCAATATTTATAATATCAAAAGACCTTTGATCTAGAGATCCCTCTACAGCATTTGCTGTTATTACACTGTTATTCACATCTCCTATTTTTACACCAACAAAATCAATATCCATTGACTGATTCAATTCAGGTATGTAGTATGATTCAGGAATCGGATTTATCCATGGATCTGAAGAATCAATAAAATTAAAATCAGCATCTACAAATCGCCAACTGTTATTTGATGGAAATTCATCTTCAATCCCTAAAATTAATTTACGCAACTCAATTAAGTCAGTAGACGAAATATCTTGATTATTGTTTATATCGGCAGCAATCAATTTATATGGACTTGTAATTCTTTCAAGCCCAAGTATATGCCTTTGAATATAAATTAAATCAAGCGTACTTACACCATTCAAGTAATCATCATCTTTAAAAGGTTTTACATCGTATGTCCCTCCAGAAGGCATATGATTAAATGCATACTCTCCTTCTTCATTTGTCATTTCCATAATGGATGCATCATTCAATGTAACTTCAACACCTTCTATGGTTCTTGATTGCTCATCAAAAATATCACCTATAACGGACATTTGTTGAATTGAATCATTACAAATATCATAGTTATTATTGTCAAGAATTTCTATAAACGTTCTACAAAAATCCTGATTCCCAGTTAACGCATCAGTTGCCCAAAGTTGAACTTCTTTCAATCCGACATCTTCGCAATCAAAGAACGTTGACTTATGTGTTGTATCAGAAGATAAACTTAAAACGATTGGATTTCCACAAGAGTGAGAACTGCCACTATCAAAATCACTCGCCCATATTTCAACCATTTCCGCATCAACGACACCATCACTATCAAGATCCATTCCTACTAGATTAACACTAAGACCATTTATACAAACTGGTGTTGGTGCTTTAACATTTAACATAGAAGCAAATTGAATATCGGATGCAGAGTTGCCACAACCATCTTCTACATGCCATTCTATATGGTACTCACCAATTGGCAAAAGGTGTCTAAAAGCATTTGAGAAACCTTCATATATAACTGTATCTCTGCTATCTCTAATAAGATAATGCCAAGATAAGAAGTCACAATCATCCATTGCATTCCTCATGACTTCAACTGTATCTCCCAAACAAGTTATATTTATAGATTCAAAAAATAATGAATCCGCAGGCTCAATTACTGGAGATATCGTATTTATAATATCAATGATTTGGGGATCAGGGGAAGTATATTGATCAAACCCATTTTCTCCATTTCCACACCAATTAATTACTGTCCAATATCTTTCAATTCTTACACAACCGCCTGGCGAAGTAAACATCTTGTCTTCATAATTGTAACCTAATAATGTGCAAGGTTCCTGGAAAGGAAATGTTGGATAATTATAAAGATCTGGTAAATCTTCTGGCTCTAAATCACTTGTTCTACAGCCGTCAGGTATAGAATAATCTAATGGCCATTGAATATTTGTTAATTCAAAAACAGTATTATTAGAAACCTTTATAAATTGCTTACAATGCGATATGACTGTACTGTCTTCATCAAGAATTTCAAAAAACCTCGTAATATCGCCAACACCACATTGTGTCACATCAACAACAGACCTTTCATGGATAACTTGCGTTTCTGAACAATTATCTGTTACGGTTGCATCACCAAATGTTAATCCTAAATTTTCAATATCATATCCGTCATCACAATCAATTGTAACATCAACTGGACAGGTAATATGCGGAGCGATTTTATCTTGAACATCAACCGTCACCATACAATCGTTAAAGTTGCCACTCCAATCCACTACTCTGAATACAACCATGACTTCTCTATTGACATCACTACAACAAAATGTAATACTTTCTCCAAAAAGTGTATCTGCTGCTACACACAAACTATCCATTCTTCGAACCTCAAACCTTTCAATTCCGCATTCATCCCATGAGCCATTATCAAATGGATCTGCATAAACAATAGTTTCTGAAGATTGACTTATTGAAATCACTTTATATTGTTCACATATTGCTACCGGTTCAGTAGCATCCGCAACTGTAATCGAAACATTACAGGTACTTTGATTATTGCAATCATCACTTACAATATAAGTTAATGTGTTGTGACCAAGACTAAGGTCAACATATCCGCCATTTGTATTTAAAACACCACCGTAATAATCAACCCTATAATTAATATTGGATGCACATTCATCAAAGACTTCTTCGATTGGAGGCAGATAAACATGCCCACCACATTCATAATCTGTAGATACGGTTCTGTCATTAGGACAAACAAATGTTGGTGCTTTATCATCAATAATTTGAATGATTTGCAAGCTTCCATTTGTATATTCCGAAGTACACCACCATTCTCTAACCTCCCATGTTCTTAAAATTTTTCTTTTACATGTCAAATGAGGAATCTCTATATCAGTATACGACAAATATGCGTTGCATAATGCAGCATTATTACTATCATCAACATTTTCAACTGTATAACCAGGGTTAAATGGGTCATCAGATTCCTTAATAAGAATAGCGCCTCCAGCAGGAATTAATGGGACTCCTGAAAAGTCATTTTCTGTTGGACAATAAAGACCATTATCAACATAAGGATCACATATAATTGGCACTCCTTGTCCACTACCAGAACCTGAAAGTGGTATATTAATCCATGGAATTGGAAATCCATTTGCATCGTACCTCATTAAAGGATCATTACAAGATATCGTAGTGAAATCTGGAAAGATGATATTGTTGATATCAATTCTTTCTATAAAAATTGTATGCGAACAAGTCGATGAATTTCCAAATTCATCAGTTGCTCTATACGTCCGTATAATGCTCGAAGAAAAATTTGGATCACAAGAAATACTGTTTTTTTCTTGACTGAATAATAGTACTTCGTAGTCAGTACAACCACCTGTAGCTGGCGGAACATCCAACAAATCAACAACGCCGCAAGCAACAGTTAAATCATCAGGACATTCGATTTGCGGTGGGTACTTGTATTCAACTAATAGATTCCCCCAACATGAGTTACCGCAATTGATGTCAGTTATTTTGTATGATAATAATTTACCATTGTATTCAATTCCTAACTCAGTTCCGCTAATTGGCAATCCATAATCATCGTACAGTGAAACTGTGTAATTTGAATTACATTGAGGTTCGATATTAACCCCGCCCATAGCCGGTGTTATATTCGTTGTACATGTTTGATCAAGAGAAACATTAATTTGTCCGATACACTGCAATTCGCAATCTGTATCACATTGAGCATATGATAGCTGTATACAGCTTATCATACATAATAAAAGGCAGACACCTCTTACCAGGTAAGTAGTTAACTTCATTGTAAATCCTTAATTCGTTAGCAATTAATTGCCAAATTCATAGACTTCAATTATGAAAAATGGCAAAATTCATTTCTAAATATTTGTTTTGAAATTATCTGAAGGCTTGATTACTTAAATATTGGCAAACGGCTCTAAACATTTGGGATCCAATATAAATGGCTGATAATCAAACTATATATAGATAGTTTCGTAAGATTCTAAGATCTTAGGTAGGTATAATTCAATACAAATATATAACATATTAAATAAAAATGTTATATGTTTTGTAAATAAAATTAAAATAAATTGAAAACTCCTGTAAAAACAGGCGTCTAATCGAAGAGTCTGCCCATCTGAGCTTGTTTATAATATACGCCCTCAGGATTCTGCATAAGGGTTTGATGATTGCCTTGTTCAACAATTCTTCCTTCCTGAAAAACATAAATACGATCGACATCAGTGATTGTACTTAGTCTGTGAGCTATAATTATGGAAGTTCTGTTTTTCATTAAATTATTTAACGCGTCTTGAACCAACTTTTCTGATTCTGTATCTAAAGCAGAAGTGGCTTCATCCAAAAGTAGTATTTTGGGATTTTTAAGTATAGCTCTGGCTATGGCTATTCTTTGCCTTTGTCCTCCAGATAATTTGATTCCTCTTTCACCTATTAATGTATTTAAGCCTTCAGGAAAATTACTTATAAATGACCAAGCATTCGCTTGCTTAGCTGCTTCTATAATTTCATCCTCCGTTGCATTTTGGTCGCCATATTTAATATTCTCCAAAATAGAACCTCCAAATAAAATGACCTCTTGCGGAACCAACGCTATGTTCTGTCTTAATCCTCTCAATTCATACTCTTGAATTGGCAACTCATCAAGTAGAATTTGACCTGAGTCAATATGGTAAAATTTGAGAAGTAGTTGAATGATTGTTGATTTACCAACGCCACTAGGTCCGACAAGCGCAACCTTCTCTCCTTTTGAAATGTCCAGATTTATCTTCTTTAAAATTTGTAAATCCTTTCTGCTTGGATAACTAAAATCTACATCAACAAATTTGATATCGCCTGTTATTTCCTTTTTTGGTTTTTTATCAGATAACGAAAGTTCCGGACTTAAATCCAGAATTTCTCTAACGCGTTCTGTTGCTCCCATTGCGCCAAGTAACTCTGTGGTTAAACTACCGAGTCCCGCAATCGCGCCACCAATAATAAAGGTATACGTTACAAATGAAATCAATGTTCCCGAAGTCATCTCTCCATTCTGGACCATCCTTGCACCCATATAGATTATAAAAAATATAGCTCCTAAAAACACAATGGTTAAAAACAAAATAAATAATCCTCTGGCGTTTCCATACTTCAATGCAACCGATATTAATCTGCCTTGAGAGGCATCATATTTATCCTTTTCAAAAATCTCAGCTGCAAAAGCTTTAACCACTTTAACTGAGGATACAACTTCTCCAATCAAAGTATTCGAATCTGCTAATTCTGTTTGTCGGTTCTTAGCAAGTTTTCTAATCTTTCTACCAAATACCATAGTTAGAATAACAACGACTGGAACGGTAGCCAACATGATTAATGACAACTTAGGCGTAGAAATAATTAAAAACCCTATACCTGTTATCAAAACTAATATCTGTCTTAATAACTCACCAAATTGTACAGAGAAAACCGAATACATTCTTCCAATATCAGATGAAATACGACTTATTAATTCACCACTGCTGTTTTCTTCATAAAATGTAATCGGTAATGTGAGTAAGTTTTCAAAAACATCTTTTCTGATATCGGCAATACTTTTTTCAGCAAAATGCGCTGTCAAATATATACGTCCATAAGAAGCTAATCCTTGAACAACTAAGATCAGTAACATTATAATCCCTAATTTGTCAAGGGTCAAATTAAAGTTCATTTCTTCTTGTTTCGCCACATCAAACAATAACCCTAACAGACTTGGAATCACCATAAAGGTTAAGGTTGAAATAAGTAGCAAAAACATAGAAGCTAGGAAGTAGTATTTATATGGCTTTACATAACCAAATATCTTCAAAGATTTTTTGAATGTGTCTTTTGAAAACTTAACCTTTTCTTCGTTACCCTTACTTTTTCTTCCAAACATTCTGCAAATATATCTAATTGCCTATTACCATATCGTTTTTTATCTGGTGTTATATTTTACAGTTTAAGAATAGCGTTTTTACACTTTTAGTCACTAAGTAGAATGAATTGTACTTAATATTTGGAAAATGTTTAAAGGAAATAATTTTCTTTTGTTAACTTTCTTGAAAATTTATCTATGAAAAAAATTGTACTATCGCTATTTGTCTCGTTTTGTGTTCTAGCTTTAATGTCTAATCGATCTGGTAGAGGATCAATATTTGGCGTCGGTCTAACTACATCTCCCGGCGAAAGCGGGGCTTATTGTGGTAGTGTGGGATGTCACTTTAGTGGCGCATTTACCCCTGAAGTCAACATATCTTTATTAGATTCTGACGGTAATAGTGTTTCTAAATATGTCCCAGGTCAAACATATACTGTAAGTATGGTTGCTGATGTCACTGGAACTCCAGCAGGTTATGGATTTCAAATAGTCTCATTAAAAGATGCAGACAATTCAGGTATAAATGATTGGTCAGATCTTACCAGTCAAATGCAAGAATTCAATATTAATGATAGAAAATATATAGAGCAAAATAATATAATAAATTCGAATACTATTGAATTAACTTGGGTCGCACCTGCTGAAGGATCTGGAAGTGTAAGTTTTTACGGCGTAATGAATGCTGTTAATGGAAATGGTAATTCTGGTGGTGATGGTGCAGATACAAGTTCTGTAACAATTATTGAAGATGTGATGTCATCAAATACAAATAATAATTTTGACTTGGTTGCAGTTTATCCTAATCCAGTAGAATCATTTATAAATGTAAGAACGACAAATCCAATTAAAGAAATTTCTGTTATTGATGCCAGCGGACAGATTATGCAAAGAATTAAAAATCCATCTTCGACGATTGATGCCTCTAATTTATCTAGTGGATTCTATATTTTAAATATAGATTTTGGAAATGGAGAAAATACTCTAGAAAAAATAATAAAAATCTAATTGGGTTCAGATGCTTTAGCGGCCAAGGCTTCTAAAGCATCTTTTGCTTTAACAAAGTTTCCATTTAATTTTAAAGAAGTTTCGTAATCTACTTTTGCTTGATCGATTCTTCCAAGCATTTCATTTGCAATTCCGCGATAATAATGTGAAAGATAAAACTGAGGTTTTACTTTAATCATTATATCAAATTGCTCATAGGCTTGAGGAATTGAATCTAAAGACAAGTGTAAAATACCCGCGTTTAAATAAGCATCTAAATAGTTTTTATCTATAATATTTATTTGTCTATAAATGGAAAGCGCTTCACTTATTCTATCGTTATTTTGTAAATAATAAGCTTTAGAATGCCAAGTACTTGGATTTTGCCGATCTACGTTTATCGCTGCATCATAATAATCTAAGGCTTTAGGATCTTTTTCATCTTCATAAATTTGCCCCAATATAATCCAAGCATCAACAAGGTCAGGATCTATTTCTGTCGCTTTTATAAATGCTACTTTTGCTCTCTCCAAATCAGATACACTTCTCAAGTTCATGCCCATCATAAAATAAGCTTCAGCTGTATTTTCATTAATTGTCAATATTCTAGAGGTTGTAGCTAAAGAATTTTCATATTGTTTTAAAATCAATTGTGTTTCTGCCAATTTGAGTAAACTCGGAATTCTTTCGGGAAACAATTTTGTACACTTTTCTATAGTGAGAAGTCCATCCTTAGATTTGGAATAATCCATATAAGCATCCGATAATAAATGGTAGTATTCAGGTTGAAGAGAATCCAATTTTATAGCGCTTTCCAAATCATTTATTGCACCATCAAAATAATTGTTTGCATAAAATATTTTTGCCCGCTCAAAGTACAAGGTCTTATCTGTTGTATCTTTTGATATTAATTGGTTTAATTGATCTAATGCTGCATCACCTGTTGATTTTAGTTCTGTTTTGGGTTTATCTTCTTTGCATCCAATAAAGATAATTATCAGACAGGCCAATGTAACTTTTAAAATCTTGCTTACCATCTATTTTAATTCGTTGTAAGTTTTTAACCCGCAATCCATATACTCTTGGTAAGCAGTAATGCCAGAGTAATATCCTCTTGGACTTGCCAACACTTTTTGATCAGCAGTCATCATGACATAAAGAGGTTGAGAATTTTGTTCAAAATTTGTGATCTGAAAATCAGCCCACTTGTTTCCAATATTTCTCATTTTCTTTAATCTGCTTTGAGAGTACAATCCTTCTTCTAATTTTTTATCATCATCTACGTAAAGAGAAACCAACACCCATTTATTAATGAGATTATCGCGAATCTTATCGTCAATCCAAATAGTTTCTTCTGTCTTTCTACAATTAACACAACCATGACCCGTAAAATCCAAGAATACTGGCTTGTTTTGTTTTTCTGCATATTCCAAACCTTCGTAATAATCTTTAAAGCAAGGAATATTGTTTGCACAAATCGAGTATGAAGGATATTCAGCTTTTATCTCAGCATCAGGTTCCAACTCATCTAAAAAGTAGTTGTATTGTGCTGGCGGTGGGAATCCACTGATAATGCTTAAAGAATTATAGCTTTTTGTTGTTTCGTTATACATGAATCCTGTAGCCAGATAAACTGTAAATAAACCAAATAATGTACCCAAAACAATTCTCTTTTTTGACAACTTTTTGATGGGACTATCATGAGGAAATTTTATTTTTCCAAACATATATAAGGTCGTTAAGATTCCAATAATGACCCAAGCGCCTAAGAATAATTCATAACGTAAGAATCCCCAATGATTTGTCAAATCAGCCACTGACAAAAATTTAAAAGCAAATGCTAATTCTAAGAATCCTAAAACAACTTTTACTGAAGTCATCCATCCACCAGATTGTGGTAATGTATTTAACCAGGCAGGGAAAGCTGCAAAAAATCCAAAAGGAAGTGCAAGTGCCACAGAAAACCCAAACATTACCACAGCGGGTCCTAACGCATTAGAAGCAGACGACACTAAGGCTGATCCTATAATTGGTCCAGTACAAGAAAACGAAACCAATGCCAGCGTAAATGCCATAAAAAATATTCCAATAAATCCTCCTTTGTCTGCCATGGTATCACTCTTGGTTGACCAAGAACTTGGTAAGGTGATTTCGTAGTACCCAAAGAATGAAAAGGCAAAGACAACAAAGATTAAAAAGAAAAAAGTATTGGCTATCCAATTCGTGGACAATCTGTTAAGTGCTTCATCGCCGAAGATTGCCGTAATCGCTAATCCCAAACTCACATAAATAACAATGATTGATATGCCGTAAATCATGCCATTAACCCAACCTTTACGCTTGGTATCCTTTGTAAAAAAACTAACCGTTAATGGAATCATTGGAAATACACAAGGCGTGAGTAAAGCAAATAGCCCACCAAGAAATCCTATTATAAATGACCACAGTAATGTCTTCTCACTCTGATCTTCGCCTCCTTCGCAATCACCAAGCGGAGATAAATAACTTTCTCTTAATGAAGGAATCTCTTGGTTAATCAATTTAAAGCCATCAGGCGCTACAACATCACTACTCGCTGTTCCAGAAATTTCATTTACCTCTGGTTCAAAGGCAACAGCTTGTGCAGTTAAGTTAGCAGGATTAAATACAAAATCAATTGGATTTGGTGGCAAACAACCCTTATCATCACAAGCCATATATGTAATGTAACCAGCAATATCATCACCGTTTTTAGGCTTGATTTTTTGAGTTATCTGAAATGGTGTTCCTCCTAAAAATTTAATTACTTCAACATTGTCAAACAATGGATCTGGACCTTGCTTCTTCTTTCCAGTTTCATCTGCATCTCCTATAATTTCTACCGCATCTTCATCTTCGAAAGTAATATAAGTTGGAACCGGACCTTCATCGCTTGAAAACTGTGAATAAACAGTCCATCCTTTTTGAATGTCTGCTGTATATATTAAATTATACGTTCCATCTTTATTATCCTCAATGCTGAAATCCCATTTGACAGGATCTTTCATTTTGTCATCAGCTACAGCATCATCACTTTTTGAAGAGCCTCCACTTAAGGATAAATCAAACTCAACATCTGAAGGTGGCAAACATTTTTCCTTATCACATGTCATGTACGTTAGGTATCCTACAACATTCTCAACACCGGCATCTATCTTGATTTTTTGTTCAATAATAAATGGTTCGTCTGCTAGAAATTTAATTACATCTACTTCAAAAATCTTATCAAACCCTTCTTTCTTACTACCCTTCTCAACTGACTCCCCGACCTTACTTACACCTTCTGATTCAAAATTAAGTGAAGTTGGAACTGGTCCATCGTCACTGGTAAATTGAGAGTATACAGTCCATCCTGGTTCAATCTCTGCTTTAAATACTAAAAGATATTCATCACCTTCAATTTGTTCGATATTATATGACCAACTTACAGGATCTAATTCCTGTGCAAGCACAAATGAACTGATTAAAAGAAATAATAAGATTTTACAATAGCGCATGAGTTAGGATTTAAGGTAGATTGTTAAAGTCTTTTAAATTTAGAATTGTTTGATTTTTAATTTTTTTGTCGCGTTCTTTCTATCATCTGATTGCAATCCATTTACTTTAAAAGTAAAACTGAAAGGAACATCTTTAGGAGGCAGACAAATCTCATTGTTGCAAGTCATAAATGTTACGTAGCCAGAGACTGGTTTTGATATATCAGTTATTTTGACTTTTTGTTTGATGACATACACTTCGTCTGCTTCATACTTGATAACATTTACACCAAACATCTCATCCATTTTTTCAACCCTTTTACCTTTCTCCTTTGCATCGCCAATGACATTTACATTTTTTGAAGTGTACGTAATCGATGTAGGCACAGGACCATCATCACCAGTATACATCGAATAAACAACCCAAGGAGATTTAAAATTAGCTTTATAGATTAATTCATAATCATCAGGCCCTACTTGATTAGAGTCAAATGACCAGGATATAGGATTCAAGTCTTTATTTTGGGCGAAGCCGCTAAAAGCTATCAATAATAAAAGAGAACAATAAAATGTTTTCATTTAAACTATTTTTTATGTTTTGATCAAACCTCGTATTCAATCTAAAAGATGCAAAAATAACCTATTCAGCTATTATAAAGTTTTATCTGATATATCAATTATTAGGATGATGTCAATTGAAGGACTATAATTAATCAGATTAGTACTTTTACAATGCAATATTGATACTATGTAGCTTAAAATGCACCTAAAATGGCCTAATTTATAATAACATTAACAAAGTACGAATGATTTCGGACTTTATTTAACAACAATTTCAGATTATCTGATCAAACAGCTAATTCATAGTCACGAAGAACATCATTTAGAGATGTCTTCAAATTTGTACTCTCCTTTCTTTGTCCAATTATTAAGGCACAGGCTACATTATATTTCCCGGCTGGAAATTCCTTAGAATATGATCCCGGAATAACAACCGATCTTTCAGGTACTTCACCTTTATATGTAACAGGAGATTCACCAGTCACATCAATAATATGTGTTGATTTGGTCAATACCACATTTGCAGCCAACACAGCTTCTTTTCTCACACGGACACCTTCCACGACAATACTTCTAGAACCTACAAAGCAACCATCTTCGATAATCGTTGGACTGGCTTGCGGTGGTTCAAGAACACCTCCAATACCAACACCACCAGATAAATGCACATTTCTGCCTATTTGAGCACCTGATCCGACGGTCGCCCACGTATCGATCATAGTACCACTTCCAATATATGTAGCTAAGTTTACATAACTGGGCATTAAAATCACCCCTTTTTCTTGAAATGACCCATATCTGGCAATGGCATGAGGAACCACACGAACACCTGATGCTGCATGATTCTTCTTTAAAGGTATTTTATCATGAAATTCAAATGGACCCACTTCTATTGTCTCCATTTTTTGAATAGGAAAATAGAGTGAAACCGCTTTTTTAACCCACAAGTTTACCTTCCAATCATCACCATCAGGTTCTGCAACCCTAACTTTTCCTTTATCTAAAAGATCAATAACACTTCTGACAGCATCTTTTACATTGTCTTCTTTTAATAATTCGCGATTATCATAAGCGTTATTGATTGTTTCAATGAGTGCTTGCATTTAAATGAATATTTATTTTATAAAAATAGTTTTAAAGCAACAATTTGGCTGACAAACCCAACCAAAAAGCCACCAAATACATCTTGTATAGTATGTGCCTTTAAATAAATTCTCGAGCTCAATACAATACCAATAATGATAACGATCATGCTTAAGAATAAAATATTATGAAATGTAATTGTTAAATCGGTACTTAATTGTAAACTTGTCATAGGTCTGCCATAGCTTAAAATCAAATTTAAAATGGCAAAAAACATACCGCCTAAACCTACACCATGTAAGCTGATTTTGCTGAAATTATTTATAAAAAAAGCTAAAAAAATGGCTATGATGGCACCTAAAACGAAACTGCTGAAAAGACCAGGAATCGCATTATGAGTTCTTATGTTTAAAAATAACCACAGATAAGAAATGGAAGTGATAATCAGCGGTCCTATTCTCTCAGATTTATCTTTTAGTTGAAGTGATTGAATGAGGCCTGTTCCATACAAAAGTAAAATAGCAATTGCAGGAATGACGACGGAAGTGAAGAATACAATTAAAAATATGGTTCCAAATTCATTGCCATGCCGATAAGGGAATAAATAAGGATTGATCAGCAAAAAAGTGAACAATACATAGATAATAATCAACAAAGGATGGAACAAAACTGAGAATAGATGTGCAAATCCTTTTAAAACCATAGTTGAAATTTGTGCAAATCTAATTTAAATGTTTGACTTTTGGTTTTAGAACCCACCCACATTATGATTTAGATTCGTAGTACATTTGTACTAAAGTAGAAAAGAAAAGGACTTAAATAAAAGTTTAACAGAATCTTAGCGTTAATCTAATATTGCTAACGTTTAATTATGAAACTTATCCCTGTCGAATATTGTCATAATATCAGATAGGTTTAAAATATGAGGATAACATTTATAATATCATGTCTAATTGCGACGCATTTTGTCTCCGCACAAACTGAGGCACCTTATCAATCTAAAGATTCGATTGACATAGAAAACATGTTGGACACTATCATCTATGAAGATCAAAATATTGACTTATTCGAAACTTCATTGAATGGACGTGTGATGACGGCGATGATTACAGAAACTGGCGACACATTGATAATGGACAAATTGGATGATATCTCAATAACCTCCTTAAGAAAATTTAAGACGCCAGAAGATTACGCCAAATACATGAAATTTAAAAGGTACGCGGCAATCGTTTACCCTTATGCAAAAGAAGCTATTAAAATTTTTAGGGAAACGGAGCATGCGACATTAACAATGAAAAAGCGTAAGCGAAAAAAACATATTAAAAAATTACAAGAAGATCTCAAACATAAATTTGAACAACCGCTTTCGAAATTGACAAAACTTCAAGGTAAGATATTAATCAAGATGATTGAAAGGGAATTGGATAAGAATATGTTTACTTTGATAAAAAGTCTTCGAGGAAAATTGTCTGCTTTCTATTGGCATAATGCTTCCAAATTATACAGCTACGATTTAAAAGAAGGCTACCAAGAAGGTAAATATGAAATTTTGGATGCCGTATTGCAAGATTTTGACATTTCCTATAGAATTGAGCAAGATGATTTGAAAGAAAAGAAGTAGCATTGCATAATAATTTCTAATAACTTTTATATGCAAAAATCAGGAACCGTAAGTTGGAAATGCCCATCAAACATTGCTCTTGTAAAGTATTGGGGAAAATTTGGCAGACAATATCCTAAAAATCCATCAATATCATTTACACTCAATGCTTCTCATACAATAACTGAAGTCCAATATAATTATGATGAAAACAGATCAACCCCAGCGCTTTCATTTTTATTTGAAGGATTTTCTAATCAAAAATTTGCCAAAAAGATTGAGCAATTCTTAAATGGGATAGTTGATATATTTCCTCTAGTAAAAAACCTTGAGCTTAATATTAATAGTCGAAACTCATTTCCTCATTCATCAGGTATCGCTTCTTCAGCTTCCAGTATGGCAGCATTGGCGATGTGTCTCGTTTCAATCGAAAAAGAAATTAAAGGATTAGAGTCTATCGATTTGAATAAAGCATCTTTAATAGCAAGATTAGGAAGTGGAAGTGCTTGTCGATCCGTATTCCCTAAAATTGCTGTTTGGGGTGAAAATAAAATTATAAAAGGCAGTTCCAATGATTATGCGATTCCTTATTATAAAAATATCCACCCTATTTTTCTTTCATTTAGAGATGACATCCTGATTGTTTCTCACAAAGAAAAATCTGTTTCCTCAAGAGCAGGTCATGCTTTAATGAATGATAATCCATATGCTAATACCCGTTTTTTACAGGCCAACAACCATCTTGATGTATTGGTAAATGCAATGAAAGATGGTGACTTAGACACCTTTGGAATGATTGTAGAAAAGGAGGCATTGACTTTACATGCTTTGATGATGGCTTCAGAACCACCTTATATTCTTTTAGAACCCAATACAATCAATATAATTAGACAGGTTCAAAAATTTAGAAAGAACACAATGGTTCCTGTCTATTTTACATTAGATGCAGGCCCTAATATTCATTTGTTATATCCCGAGGAGTTTTCACCTATTGTAAATGAATTAAAAGCTGATTTAAAAAAATACTGTGCTGACGGCAAAATAATTGATGACGGCGTTGGGGAAGGTCCTCAAAAATTATAATTATGTTTAAATACCTGATTTATATAATAATTAATTGTGGCTTCATTTTGCAAGGTTGTACACAAAATGCAACTCAGGTAAAGACGTCCAATTTCATAGAAAGTAAAGCTTTTGACGAAAAAATAAAAAGCTATTTAGATTTCTCCATTCCAATAATCAGTGTTGATTCATTACACAAAAACTATCAAAATTTTACTGTCTTAGATGCCAGAGAAAAGTCAGAATATAATGTAAGCCACCTACCGAACGCTTTTTATTTTGGTTATAAAAAACCTGACTATTCCATACTTCAAAATCTGGATAATAAAAAACCTGTTGTTCTGTATTGCTCAATTGGATACAGAAGTGAAGAAATGGCAAAGAAATTAAGGGCTAAAGGCTTTGATGTTTTAAATCTGTATGGGAGTATTTTTGAATGGGTTAATCAAGGTTACCCATTGGAAAAAAATTCAAATTTAAGCACTAAAGATATTCATGGGTATGATAAAAATTGGAGTCAGTGGATTACCAATAAAAGCTATAACATTACTTATTAAACTTGTTCATAGTATGTGATAACCCAATGCTTGTAAAACTCAATACAGCATCTGAACATCTTCCTAGGATTTCACCTAACTTTTCTAATTCTTCATTCGACCATTTTCCTAATACAAAATCTACTTGTCGACCTTTTGAAAAATCACTACCGATGCCCACTCGCAACCTAGAGTATTTGCTGGTGCCAAGCACCTGTTGAATGTTTTTAAGTCCATTATGCCCACCATCTGCTCCTTTACCTCTCATTCTTAAAGTACCAAAATCAATGTTTTTATCATCTACAACGACCAATACATTTTCAAGTTTCACTTTGTGTTTCGTCATCCAATATCTGACTGACTTACCACTTAAGTTCATATATGTTGAAGGTTTCAAAAGGTGAATGTGTCTGCCTTTAGATTTCATCATAGCAACATCTCCTAATGTATCGTTCTTAAAAGAAACACCCGCTTCTTTTGCCATCATATCTAAAACTTCAAATCCTATATTATGCCTTGTTCCGTCATAATCAGGATGCATATTACCCAGCCCTACTATTAAGTATTTCATATCTTGATCAATTAAGTCATTTTCGTGACTACGGCCACTAAACCATCTTTTAAAAAATTGTATCATAGTTTTTTTAACTACCTTGTAACCTCTAATAAACAAAGTCTTTTATATTCAGGTTTCGAAAATCAAAAATAATATTTCATGTTAACAAGACCTAAAGAAACTGAGTTTGCGCCTTTCCAAAAAAAATATATGGATACAGTTAGTGACGATGTCATGGCTGAATTGGCAAAACAACGAGAATATTTCTGCGAATACATTGAAAATCTAACTACGGAACAACTTGATTACAGATATGAGGAGGGTAAGTGGTCTATTAAAGAGGTAATCATTCATCTAATCGATACAGAAATTATTTTTAATTATAGAGCACTTGCCATAGCCAGAGGAGAAAAAAACAACCTGCTTGGATTTGATCAAGATGAGTATATGGCTAATGTTTCTGTCGATCACATGGATAAAGAATATTTGTATAACTTTTTTAATATCACCAGATACGGCTCTTTAATTCTTTATAAAGGATTTACAGATGATCAATGGGATATTGTAGGACAGGCAAGCGGCAACAAAATGTCCTTACGTTCATTTCCACATATGTTAGCTGGACACCTTAATCATCATTATAAAATATTAAAAGAACGGTATACCTTTTCTTAAATGAAAATATATTGGTCAGATACATTTAATTTTTTCTCTAAATTGACGCCATTAAGAAT
The DNA here is from genome assembly GCA_013001975.1 of Saprospiraceae bacterium. Classification (GTDB taxonomy): domain Bacteria; phylum Bacteroidota; class Bacteroidia; order Chitinophagales; family Saprospiraceae; genus RFSX01. Next base: position 23,846 of record JABDKX010000188.1, read on the forward strand.
TTTTAATGCCGCGCAATTATTGGTTTCATTTTATCTCACAAAATGGACTAAAAAAGTATTTGTATTTGGATCACCTATGACTGTATCGTTTGAACCTACGACAGCTTGCAATTTACGCTGTCCTGAATGTCCAAGTGGCCTCAGGTCATTTACCAGAGAAACTGGAAATTTAAAAAAGGATTTCTTCACGCGGACCATAGATACCATCTCTAATAAATTGATTTATCTCATCTTTTACTTCCAAGGTGAACCATTTATAAATCCTGACTTTCTGGATATGGTAAGTTATGCTAATAAAAAAGGTCTTTACACCATTACATCAACCAATGGTCATTTTCTTAATAAAACGAATTGCGAAAAAATAATTGAATCTAAACTTGACAGAATAATTATATCTATTGATGGATTGACCCAATCAACATATTCTGCTTACAGGAAAGGTGGACAATTGCAAACAGTGATAGATGGATCTAAATTATTGGTGAAAACCAAAAAAGAAAGAAAATCTAAAACACCGCATATAATATTTCAATTTTTAGTAGTCAAACCTAACGAGCATGAAATAGCCGACTTATATAATTTGGCGGAAGAAATTGGCATTGACGAAGTAAAATTAAAGACAGCTCAGGTCTATGATTTTAAATATGGAAATGAACTCATTCCAACTATTGACAAATACTCGCGATATCAAAAGAAGGCTGATGGTACATATGTCGTTAAGAATAAACTTTTAAATCATTGTTGGAAACTATGGCATGCTTGTGTATTTACTTGGAATGGTGTAGTAGTACCTTGCTGCTTCGATAAAGATGCTTCACATCCGTTAGGTAATTTATCTGAATGTTCATTTGAAAAAATATGGAAAGGAAAAGCTTATGATTCTTTCAGAAGTCAACTGATTAGGGGACGTCAGAATATAGAAATATGTAAAAACTGTACAGAAGGATGCCAAGTATGGGCATAAGTTAATCTTCTCATTGGTATTCAATCAATTTTTCATTATTTTTACAGCGAAGTAAATTTTATAAAAATCAACATCACCAAAATAATATTTCATTTTAGGTGCAAATTCTCGTCACAGAAAGTAGATTTGGAATGGTTTTTTCATAAGTAAAGAGGGACTTAAGAGAATAAATGCTACAAAAAACAATAATACAAGGAAGGATCGAATACGGAACTGAAAAAAGTTTCAAAATGGCCCTTAAAATGTACAACCAGCGCGCCGAAAAATATTATAAAAACGATGTTTTGTTTGAACCTGAAGAAATATTTTTTGAAGAAGGTTATCTCTTAAACATCCCAAGATTCGTAAAACAAGTCTATCCAAAAACACTTAGAAATACAGCTACACTTTTAGAATATGTTGTTCAATTTGGCGTCTCTGGTCAACTAAATTTTTGGGCCCTTGATGAAGGAAAGATTTTGATGTATAAACTGATGGAACCATCAAGTGACAAAGTCGCTGTCCAACAATATATCAAGGGTAAATCCTTAATGGATCAAAAAGGAAAAGAAGAAGAAGCTATTGTTGCCTTGAATAAGGCCATTGAAAAATATGACAGACATGCGCAAGCCTATGAAAGAAGAGCAAAAGTCAACTTCATGTTGAAAAAAGATCATGATGCTTTGCGTGATTATAATAAAAGTATAGGACTTGATCCAAGTAATCCTTATGCATATCTTGGAAAAGCTGAAGTCTACATCTATAAAAGAGAATTCGCTGAAGCTATTGATGCTTTGCAAATGACGATTAAAAAATCTGTTGCACTTCAAGCAGTTCATTGGCAAGGCAGACGTCTTAAAGGTAAACTTCATTTAAAATTAAAACAGTTTAAAGAAGCAGAATTTGAACTTAAACTTTTTACTAATAGAGCTTTTAAAGAAGGAAATCCCAATCTCGCTTGGAAAAGAGATGCTTTCTTTGATTACGGCCATGTTCAAATGGCACTAGAAGATTTTAATGGCGCTGTTAATTCATTTGATAAAGCCTGTACTATTGAATCTGGAAATGATAAGTTAGATAAAGGTAAAAGATTGAGATTTCGTGGTATTGCGAAACAAAAAGCGGGTCAAAATGGTTATAAAACCGATATTAAAGAAGCCGCTGAAGCAGGTGATAAGGTTGCAAAAAAGCTCTTAGAAGAGTTAAGCTAATTCAAAAAGCACGTCAAATCACAATAATTTCCTATCTCAACAAGTATTATTCTAAGTTATATTTAAATATGAGATTGGTCTCACTTTGTTTTTTATTCTTCACCATATTCCAAGTTTCTGCTCAAGAGGCTACGGAATTAAGTACGTTAAATAAAAAATGTCAAAAGAAATATTCTAAAGCTTTAAAACACATTAAGTCTAAGAATTATGAAAAAGCAACAAAAGATATTCAAGCTGTATTAAAACCTTATCCTCATTTTCATGAAGGAAGAAAAAAACTGGTTTCAATATATTTGAAACTCAATAAAGATTCACTAGCTCTCCCCCATTTAAAAATTATTGCTGACCAAGAACCAACTCCTGACCCAAAGGTATTTATGACGCTGGTTGATATACTAGAAAATGAAGGTGATTATTCTAGTGCAATTAGTTACACTGAAAAATTATTATCAACTAAATTTTCTAAAAGCAAAGGAGCCTTAAAAGTCAAACAAAGATTGAAAGTTCTTCAATTTAGACATCATGCTTATAGCAATCCTGTGCCTTTCAATCCTACCCCATTAAGCGCCAATGTAAATACCATTTATTCAGAAAGCCTGCCTGCATTAAATGCTGACGGTTCAATAATGGTGTACACCTCATTACAACCAATATCTGAAAATAGCCAAAGAAAGCAAGAAGATCTGTACATGACCCAAATCAAAAATGATGGCACTTTTACTAAAGGAAAGAGTATTGTTGAACTAAATACTTTTGAAAATGAAGGTGCCCATACTTTTTCGCAGGACGGAAAGATAATCATTTTTACCGCATGTAATCGACGAGATAGCTATGGTGGTTGTGATCTTTACATTAGTTTCAATAAAAATGGAAGGTGGAGCGAACCTCAAAATATGGGGCCTAATATCAATTCAAGATATTCAGAAAAACAACCTTCTTTAAGTGCTGATAAAAAGACACTTTTCTTTACCAGTACACGAAAAGGTGGAAAAGGAAAAGAAGATATTTGGAAAGTCTTATTGATTGGTAACAAATGGTCAGAACCCGTAAATCTAGGCCCAACTATCAATACTGCTGAAAATGAAGGCAGTCCGTTTATTCATCCTGATAATAAAACATTATACTTTCGTTCAGATGGCCATATAGGCTTAGGAGGCTATGATTTATTTATAACAAGAAAAGAAAACGCTGATTGGTCCACTCCAAATAATTTAGGATACCCGATAAATTCTACAGGAAATGACGGCGCTATCTTCGTCGACTTACAAGGTCAATATGCTTATTACACTTCAGATAAATTTAACAACGGTGCGCATTTAGATATTCTAAAATTTAAAATTCCCGAATCGATCAAACCTTTGCCTGTCAGCTATTTAAAAATTAATGTCGCTGATATTGAAAGTCATTTTCCTTTACAAGCCAATATCGAAATCTTTGATTTGAATGATAATAAATCTTCAAGTAACATCCAATCAGATCAAAATGGATCGGCACTCCTTATTTTGCAGCCTGGCAATTTTGCAGTAAACGTGGTAAAGGATGGATATTTCTTTTACTCTGAAAATATAAATATCGATAAACAGTCAAATATAATTGAGCCATTTGTTTTCGAAGCTCTCTTGCAACCTATTCGTAAAGAAGTCGAAAAATATAAGCCTATTGTACTAAACAATATATTTTTTGAAACTGGATCATCCGAACTATTGGATATTTCTAATAATGCAATCCAAAATCTGGTTTCTTTATTAAACGAACAACCAGAAATAAGTATTCAAATCATTGGACACACAGATAACGTAGGTGACGAAGAAGATAATTTAATTTTATCAACGAAAAGAGCCGAAGCAGTTTACAACAAATTAATAGAAAATGGCATTTCAAAATCCCGATTATCATTTATAGGTAAAGGAGAATCTGAACCCATAGCTTCTAACGATACGCCTGAAGGAAAAAAAGCAAACAGACGAACTGCGTTTATTGTGACCCAATAATTAGTTATTATAAAAAACACTTTCGAATTTACTTGCTGTCTGGCAATTTGATAATTTTACACTTCATTACAATTATGGCAAGAAAGAAAAAGGTTAAAGAAGATATTACTCTGACAGGCATTGCCGATAAAGGTCTTGCTGTTGGGCGGGATAGTGAAGGTATTGTTTACTTCGTAGAAGGTGGCGTACCAGGTGATGTTGTTGACGTCTTGGTAACAAGAAAAAAGAGTGCTTTTAGAAAAGGATTTGTTGTCAATTATAAATCTTATTCTGAGGAAAGAGAAGAACCACTTTGCGAACACTTTGGAAATTGTGGTGGTTGTAAATGGCAGAATTTAAAATATGATTCTCAACTAAAATATAAAGAAGAATCAGTACTCAACGCATTTAAAAGAATTGGCCATCTCGAAATAGGTGAAAAAAGACCAATTATTGGTTGCGAAAACATTTTCGTTTACAGAAATAAAATGGAATACAGCTTTGCATACAGAAGATGGATTCCAAAGGAAGAGTTGGAAGATAAGGAAGTCGAAGTTTCATTTGATCAAGCCGTTGGATTTCACAGAGCCGGCGCTTTTGATAAAGTAGTACAAATAGATAAATGTCATTTACAAGATGATCTCTCTAATCAAATAAGAAATTCCATTCATAAGTTAGCAACAGAAAATAACTGGACATACTATAATGCCAGATCACACGAAGGATTCTTAAGAAACTTAAGAGTTCGAAATACAACGCTTGGTGAATGGATGATCGTTATAATATTTGGTGAAAATAATGAAGAAGATATCACTGTTACTTTGAATCACATCGATGTGCATTTTCCTGATTTGACATCTGTCTACTATGTCGTCAACACAAAAATGAACGATACTATAAATGATTTGGAATTGACATTACATTCTGGCAAGCCTACTATAACGGAACAATTAGGACATATCAAATATAATATTGGTCCTAAATCATTTTTTCAAACCAATACCAAGCAAGCTGAACTGTTATATGACCAAATCAAAATATTAGCTGATCTTAAAGGTGATGAATTGGTTTACGACTTATATACAGGATTGGGAAGCATCGCCTTATATTTAGCAAACAGCTGTCGGGCAATAGTAGGCATCGAAGAAATTAAAGAAGCCATTGATGACGCCAACTTAAATAAATCGCTGAATCAAATTGATAATGCACATTTTGAAGTAGGTGATGTAAAAGATCAATTTAATAGTGGCTTCGTTAAAAAATATGGTCAAGCCGATTTAATAATTGTAGATCCTCCAAGAGCAGGATTACATGGTGATGTTGTTGAAATGTTGAATCAAACCAACGCACCCAAAATCATTTATGTAAGCTGTAACCCTGCAACTCAAGCTAGGGATATTGGTTTGATGAGTGAAAAATATGATGTCGATTTAATACAACCAGTAGATATGTTTCCGCATACACACCACATTGAAAATATTGCTGTACTTACAAAAAAATAAGATGCACGACGAAATTAAAGATGTAGAAAAATTAATGTTTATCGAAAAGGAATTAAGGAATTACGAAGCCTTACTTTCGAAAGCTGCAGATAGTATTTTGGAAGAAAACATAAGCAAGTATCCTATCATTGTAGCACACAAACAAAAAATTGCATTGGGCGTCCCTTTGATAGATCGTTTGAAAAGCGAAACCAATTGGTCTGTAAATGCTTCAACTTTGGAAGAGTTTTATTCTAAAAAGCTGATTGTGGAATCTAAGATTGATGAGTTTAGAAAAACCTACAAAGATCCAAAAACACATTTGTGCTTGTTTGTATTATCAGACATAGGTGCCCAATTTTTATTTATACCTAGAAAGTTGTAAGAATTAAACTTTGGCGAGTTCCGCCGCTTTTTCGTTGTAAATCATTTCACTGTAAGGAATAACTGTCTCATATCCTTTGGATGAAAAATATGATTTAACAGATGTTAATCCTGTTTTACTTGCAGCTAAAATAAAATCACCACCCCAAGCTCCCAAAGATTTTACACCACCATTGAAATCTGCAAATCGTGTTTTTTGGATAGATTCCAAACCAACATGTTCACTAACTAATGATTCATGCTTATTAATAAGGTCAATAAACTTTGTAAGCGAATTACATTTTAGAACAGCTTGTGTGATCGCAGTTAATTCCTTGCTTAAAGTTTTTCTGGCTTTAGCATTTTTTAAATAATGTCTTATACCATCTTCTGAAGATTGTTTTTCTTCAAGATTAACAAAGTAAAGATGATCTTTGTAAGGAGGATCAAAATCTATTTCAGTGTAATTGATGGTCTCGTCTTCAAATTGATAGGTAATTGGTAAATCTGTACCTGCGACAGCGACATCATATCCAGATCCTTCAGAAACTTGAAAATGCAATAGCAGTGGATTGACATCAGCCCATTGCGCAACGAGATAGATTAAGGTTGAACTTGAACCAAGTCCCCAGTGAATAGGGAATTCCAAATAGGTTTTTACATCAAATCCATTCCACTTGGATAAAAATTCTGAATTTAGTCTGACTGCTCCTTTCAAAAGCTTTTGAAGAAAGAGTGCTTTTTTATCATCTGTGGTTTTGACTGGAGAAAAATCCATAAGGGAAATCTGAGCCTTAAACCACTCATTTCCTTCAAGATCATAACTGAACCAATGTAAATCAGATTTCCTAGTCTGCTTGGTAGTCATTTTCTGACCATAGCATGTTGGGATTGCCAAGCTTAGGGCGCCATCCAAAACTCCATACTCTGAAGTTAATAGCAATTTTCCGTGTCCATAAAAGTTGGCGATAGCTGTGGTATTTTGTTAGAATTCAGACTAAACTTCGAAAATAGAAAAAGACTATCATATATTGTTAATTTATATATAAAAAAATTGATTATATATAAATTATCGTGATGATTATTTCAAAATCGGGGATTAAATCAACTTTTAGAGCTAAATTCCTTAGCCCAATCTTATTTTTTCGAGAAATGATTTGACGGCACTAAATGAAACAATTTCTTCAGAAAAATGCTCAATAGCGGCAAGTTGTTCGGACTGATTTGCCTTAAGTTGATTCAAAATATTTTGAAGATGCATTTTCATATGCCCTTTTTGAATACCGGTTGTAATCAAAGATCGTAATGCAGAAAAATTTTGAGCCAGACCCGTGGCTGCAATTATCCGCATGAGTTTATTTGCATCAGGATCATCTAAAAGTTCTAAAGATCTTTTAGCAATGGGATGTAATGAAGTTAACCCGCCAACTGTGCCGATGGCCAAGGGAAGATCTAACCAGAATTTAAATTGTCCATCTTTAATTTCACAATGACTTAAGCTGCTGTACGTTCCATCTTTAGCTGCATAAGTATGACCACATGCTTCTATGGCTCGAAAATCATTCCCTGTTGCGATAACAACTGAGTCAACACCATTGTAAATGCCTTTGTTATGAGTCGTAGCCCTATAAGGATCTATTTCAGCTATGCGAACAGCTAGTTTGAATTTCTCAGCAAATGATTCGCCTGTCATGCCATTCGGAAATTCTCCTAATTCACTCACGGGACATTCGACCCACGCACGAACTAAGCACTCAGGTGTGTAGTTAGAAAGAATACTCATGACAATTTCTACCTCTTCTTCTTCCTTTGCAAATTGATCGCTCTCTTTAAAGAAATGTGTCAATGATTGTCCAAATTGCTCGAGACATGTATTTATAAAATTCGCTCCCATGGAATCACAAGTCTCAAATGAGGCCAAAAGTTGATACAGGTGAGGTTCTTGATCTGTCAAATCTATCAACTCAATATCCATGATGCCACCGCCCCTTTTGACCATACTTTCAGTTAATGGAAAAGCTTCTTCTAGCAACTTCTTTTTAATACTTTCAAAATGGTAGTTTAATTTATAAGTATCTCCCGACCATTTGAAATGAACTTGTCCTAATTTTTTAGTTGCTAAAACTTCTGTTTTAAATCCACCCCTTGTCATCCAAAATTTAGCAGCTGAAGATGCCGCGGCGACAACAGAGCTTTCCTCAATAACCATAGGTACACAATAAGGGTGACCATCGATCACAAAATTTGGTGCAACGCCAAAAGGCATAGGAAAATTACTGATCGTATTTTCGCTAAAGTTGTCAAGTATTTTTTGTTGCTCTTCATTAGAATGCCAATAACTCATCAATTCGGACATGACAGTATCAGGCTCTTTGAAGAAAGTCTTTACAATCCACTTGATCTTTCCAGTTTTGGAAAGTTTCGAAAATCCCGATATCGTTTTATCCTTCGATTCCATTTTAATTCTTAATCGTCAAAAAACTGTTAGCCATTTTTAATCCTTCAATTTGACATTCAACATGATCCAATAGTGATTCATAATCAGTGGCATATTTTAAGAATCCTGACGCCTGGGCATATATTGATTTCATCTTAGATTTTGAAATAAAATAATAGCCGTCTAAAAAATTCCTGATTCCTCCTGAAAAAATGATTTGCTTACAAGACAAGTCTTCACCTTCATTCAAATATAAGTTATTTATAATCTCTAACATTTCTTCGCAAGAATGTCCTAAATTATAAACTTCTTTAAATGCATTATACCTAATTTTATCTGAACGCAACAATTCAAGTTTAGAAAAATTTGTCCCGCCAAATCCTGCTAAGTCCAATGCTTTAATTGGCAGCTTCAAAAGTTCTTTGATACTTCTTGGTCCAAACCCTTGACCCACTTCTTTGACGACTATCGGATATTCTGCCTTTTGCAATAGCATATTGATCGTTTCAATCGGAGCTATTTTATATCTATCACCTTCTGGTTGCATCCACTCTTGTAAAGGATTGATATGAATAATCAAGCCGTCAGCGCTTAACGTCTTTAAAAGATCATCAATGCGATACTCTTCTTTTTCTTGTAACAGTTTTTCTATTTGTGCAATACCCAAATTGGCATAAAACGGTTGATTATTTAATTCATCTCTAATATCAAATTCATGAATTCGAGAATCATCAAAAAGCAGTTGTCTGCAAGAACCCAAACCCATGCCCATTCCAAATTTGCCACAAATTTTAGCCAAGTTCTTATTTATAACTTTCGCCTTTTCAGTACCTCCTGTCATACTGGAAATCCAAATTGGGCACTTTAATTCTTTGCCTAAAAAATTAATTGAAAGATCTGTGTCTTGGCCGTGACCAGAAAACATAGGCTCATAATTAAACCGATTATTTAATTGGTCTTTGGCAACAGCAGATTGAAAAGCCAACTCAATATGATCAGATTTTCTCGATGATGATTTATCATCTGATTCTATATTATATGAACTGGAATTATTTTCTTTCAAATTTTAAATTTTATCGGATAAAAATACTAAAACGGTTATAAACCAGCGTTTAAACACCTATTACTTTAATTTGTTGATAAGGATTGTTAAATAAATGCTATTTCTTTCAATATTAGAATTTAATACCCATTATCTTGTTATTTATTATAAAGGATAAACGAATTTAAACATATGAAGTCATTATTATTTGCTGTTTTACTTAGCTCTCCGTTTTTATTATTTAGCCAATCACCAAATGCTGTCATCAAATACAACGAAGCTGTAGGCCAATCTAAATTAAAAAATTATAAAGAAGCTATTTCTCTTTATTCAAAAGCATTAGAAATTGATCCTCTTTATCATGCGCCTTATTTTGGAAGAGGATCTGCAAAAATGGCTCTAAAAGATTACAGTGAAGCTATAAGAGATTTTAGCAAATGTATCAAATTGAAAGACACACATGCTAAGGCCAATTATTACAAAGGATATTGTTTGATGAAAACAGACGAAAATAAAGATGCTTTGTCAAGTTTTACAAAAGCCATTAAATTAGATCCGTCTCTTGAAAAAGCATATTATTATCGTGCATTTATTCAAATGGAACAAAAAAGATATGAGTTGGCTGTTCTGGATTTCCTTGCTTACAATAAAATCGTAAAGGACAATGAAAAGGCATATTTCAATCTTGGTATTTGTTACCAAAAACAAAAGCTAAATGATCGAGCAATTGCAGCATATTCAACTGCGATTAATTTGAAAGAGGGATATAGAAAACCAAGACTTGAAAGACTCCGATTAAATTTCAAAGAGAAAAACTATAACGCAGTTATTGATGATTGCAACTTTTTAATTAATGCCAATAACAAAGACGATGACGCTTACAATTATCGATCAATGAGTCATCTTAAAAATGGAGACTATGATTTGGCTCAAGCAGATTTTAAAATTCTTGTCTCTTTAGAACCTGACAATATCAGACATTGGACCAATAAAGGAATCAATAGTATCAAGCAAAAAAATTATAAAGAAGCTGTCACTGATTATTCTAAATTAATTGAATTGGAACCTAAAAAAGTTGCTCATATTAAAAACAGATCTGTATCATACATCCAATTAGAAGATTGGGATAATGCGCTTACAGATTTAAATATGCTTATTGAAATGAGTCCTAATAACGGAGATGCATTTTATAACAGATCGAATGTTCATTTACAATTAAAAGAAAATGATAAAGCATGTGAAGACATGAGAGAGGCTGGCAAGTTAGGATTCGATCAAGCGTTTAATTATATCGCTGGATTATGTGGTCAATAAGAAAATCAGTCTGATTCTTTTTCTAACTGAAGCGTAGCCTTCACCCATCTTGCTTCGATATAATCGATAGAAATATCAATATCATGAACCAATTCGCTTACAGATTTATTAGGATTTTTGAGTGCAAACTTTCTGATCTTTTGGTACCTGGCATTTGGCATTAACTTATTGATATCTACCGCTCCATTTTTTAAATGCTTGAGCATATGACTCTCAATTGTACCCTTAGATAAGAATCTCAAGCAAGCAATTTCTTCAATCGTTTTTCCCTGCTCAAACAATTCTAAGGTTTGCTTGTAGGTATCCCCCTTCTCGTATTTTTTCTTGATAGCACTTGAATTATCTGGCTTATATTTCTTTATCCCAGTAAACACCTTTTCACCTTGAAATGAAATATTGTAAATCTTTTCCATCAAGTGCCAACATTCGTCTCCGAAAGTTCGTGTTTGATTGAGATATTTCCTAGTTCCCTTTTTTACGCGATATTCTTCAATATGACTTTCAATTGGAAGCAAGACCTTTGCATTGATTTCATCTGAAAAGTATCGGATGGCCTTATCGACTCTGTCTTTAATGATGGCTTTACTATTTTCTTCAAATAAACTTTCTAGTTGCCACTGAAATTTTTCTCCTGTTTTAACGGTATTTTGAAAAACAGTCTTAATGCCTTTTATAAATGTCAATATTTCCATGGCATAATCATCTTGCTTTTCAACAACAAAAGATTGCCAAGATTTTATGTAGTCTAAATATTTATGAAAATTAAAAGATGCCTTTAGCAGATGCTTTTGATACTTTTCTTTGGCAACTTTTAAGTCCTCTTCAAAATTATATTCTTCATTAATAGAATGGTGATAGTCCAATATTCTTTTGTCAACAATAATATTGTCAGGTCTTATTTTACTGAGTAATTTTAATCCTTCTAAACTTCTGCATCGACTGAGTGCCACATAGAGTTGGCCAGCCGCAAAAGAGTTTTCCAAGTCGAGTTGCAATTTGTCAAAAGTTAGTCCTTGGCTTTTATGAACGGTCACTGCCCAAGCTAAACGCACAGGATACTGTAAAAATGAACCAATATCTTCTTGAAGAATTTCTTTCGTTTTTTCATCAACTTTAAACGTTGTATTTTTCCATTCTTCTCGTTCAACAATAATTGAATTGCTTCCATCATTAAATTCAACTTTTAAAAACTCATCAACTTTATCAACCAATTTTCCAATTCTCCCATTGAAGTATAATCCTTCAGGATGGTTTCTGATAAACATTATTTGAGCGCCAATCTTAAGTTGAAATTTTTCAGG
>JABDKX010000213.1 GCA_013001975.1 Saprospiraceae bacterium
ATAGTCAGGAAAACAACACTACAAGAACGTTTCTCACTGAGTTAACAGCAGAAGATCTTGGGATAGATTTTGTTCATCAGGAGAATAAATATGACGAGTACCAAACGGAGATTCTTTTACCACATAATGTGTCACAAAATGGACCATTTATAGGTGTTGGTGATGTAAACAGCGATGGCCTACAAGATGTGTATTTTGGAGGTGCAGCTGGCCAGAGTGGAAAATTATATATTCAGGTTAGTGAAGGTAAATTTGTTGCGAATACATCCCAGCCATGGGAGAAAGATGCGGCTTCAGAAGATTTAAATAGTTTGTTTTTTGATGCAGATGGTGATGGCGATCAAGATCTCTATATAACTAGCGGTGGTAGCGAATTTCAACTAGGAAATCCGTTACTACAGGATAGGTTATATTTCAATGATGGTACAGGCGTATTCTCAAAAAGTAGAAGTGCTCTACCTAATATTTTACAAAGTTCACAAACTGTTCAGACATCGGATATAGACCAGGATGGCGATTTAGATTTGTTTGTAGGAACAAGACTTATACCAGGGCGCTACACTTTTCCAGCCACAAGTTATCTTTTGATCAATAACAACGGTAAATTTACTGAGGCTAAAGCTGAACAAGCACCTGCACTATCTAACATAGGCATGGTGACAGATGCTTTATTTTCAGATATTGATAATGATGAAGATGATGATTTGATTATTATAGGAGAATGGATGGAAGTAAAAGTATTACTTAATACAAATGGTTTTTTTGAGGATGTTTCAAAAGTTTACGGGCTTGATGACACGCGTGGAATATGGTGGACTATTACAGCTTCTGACTTAGATGGAGATGGAGATGATGATTATATATTAGGAAACTTAGGGAAAAACAATAAGTTTAAAGCATCAGAAGAACATCCCTTTAAGGTTTATGCCAATGACTTTGATGACAATGGTACTAATGATATTGTGTTAGCCAAGTATTATAAAGATGATTATGTACCCGTTAGAGGACGAGAGTGCACGAGTCAGCAAATGCCATATGTTGCAGAAAAGTTTGAAGACTATCATTCATTTGCATCCTCAAAACTTGTAGATATTTTACCAGAGGAAAAAGTTGAGGATGCAGTAGTCTATGAAATTAAAAGTTTTGAAAGTATAATGTTAATCAATGAGGATGGCAAGCTAAGGAAGAAATCACTACCTAATGAGGTACAAATATCACCTATTAAATCCATTTTGGTAAAAGATGTTAACGCAGATGGACATAAGGATATAATTACAGTAGGAAATCATTATGGTGTAGAGGTAGAAACAACTCGCTACGATGCTGGCTATGGAGCCGTATTATTAAGTGATGGTAATAATAACTACAAGTTTTCTAGACCTCAATCAAGTGGATTCTATGTGCCCTATGATAGTAGAGATATTGTGATGATTGATGATGAAAACAACAGTTCATCTTTGATAATGGTTGCCAATAACAATAGAAAACCAACTTTATATAAAATCACAAAATAGTTCTTAAATTATAATTGATTTTGTAATTTAACTATGATAGGTTGCCAAAATTATAAAACTACACCATAAATGATGATAATACTGTATTTGTATGGTTGTTGTATAGGTGATTTTAACCTTTAGATTTAAAAATTATTTTGATATTGTAACCTCTAACTTAAATAACATTAAACTATGAAAAAAATTACTTTTTTATTTTTCTTCCTAATAATTACTATGGGATACTCTCAAGTGGTGTTGGAAGATTTTGAATCGTATCCCGCAGGTGATCTTGAAGCTTTTGAAGGAGCAACAAGTGCAACTTTGGTAGCGGACCCTGCTGCCGGTGGAACAAATGGCCAGGTCCTTGAGATTATCTCATCTGCATCAGGAAACCCGTGGCAAGGTGCCAGTATGTTACTTCAAAATAATTTTGTCGATTTAACAACAGACAAATCTATTCAAGTAGATATATATTCTGATGTTTCTTTTGGCATGTTATTGAAAGTAGAGCAAGGGCAGAGTGCAGCCCCTGACTCTGCAGGGGATAGTAACACAAATATAAATTATGCAGGTGGTTCAGGTTGGCAAACTATAACTATTACATTAAATCAAAGTTTAGATGGTTCGGCAGTGGCGAACGGAGAATATGGGAAAATTGCATTTTTTCCAGGATGGGACAACGCTGCGGACGGCTGGGCTATTTGTTGTAATCCAGGACAAGGCATTGCAAACACAATTTATATTGACAATATAAGAGGTGTTGAGGGTAGTGCAATACCAGCGTCGTGTAATAATGACGGTGTTCAAAATAACGGTGAAACCGGAATTGATTGTGGAACACCGGAATGTGGACCATGTGCACCAATACCAGCAGAAGCTGCTCCAACTCCGACAACTCCTGATGGTGAAGTGATAAGTATATACAGCGATACTGGAGGTGCAAATAGAAATTTTTCAAATGAAATTGTATTTGATTACTCATTCGGTGCCACGGCAGGACCTGACGTTGATTTAGATCCAACTGCAGGTGAAAATTTTGCTCTTCAGATGGATTTTTCAGCTCAAGGTTATGGGCAGGGAAAGAATCCAGGGACCTCGGTAGATTTATCTACATATAATTTTATTAATTTTGACTATTGGGCAGATACTAACTCAACAGAGATTCAGTTTATATTGATAAACGAAGGAATGCCAGAGTACGTTTACGAATTATCTGCGACAGGCCCTGGAGGAGCCCCAGTACAGGAGTCTTGGACAACAGTGAGTATACCATTAGCAAGTTTTACAGGATTTAATAAAGCTCAATTTTTTCAGTACAAATTGGGAACATCAAGTGATTTAGTTTCTGAATATGTGTATTTTGATAATATCTATTTTTCATCTAATCAAGTCCTTAGCACTGAGAATTTTGATACAGCAGAATTTAAGGTATTCCCTAATCCATCAAATGGTAATTGGAATATTTCAAGTAATTCTACAATTTCAACAGTTAAGGTTTACGATATATTAGGAAAGCAAGTGTCTTCAATGACACCTAATTCTA
>JABDKX010000225.1 GCA_013001975.1 Saprospiraceae bacterium
TTATAATTGTCAAATAGAAAACTCTGTAGCGATGTGCTGCCTGTTTTTTGTTGACCGATGTGTAATATAAGCTTCAAAGAATGAGTTAGTTACATGCTAAAGTAATATGTTTATTTTACTAGTATACGTTAGTTAATTTGAAGGTATGTCTAAATAAGCTTGATATATTTGTTCAACTCTATTTTCCAAACTTATGTTTTGAGAATAAGCTGGAAGTCCGGACATATCATTTTTGCCTATGGTATGTAATTCAATAAGTTTCCTTAATTGTACGTGATTACCAATATCAAACTGATCAAAGCAATTCGGTGCATATTTCTTAAGTTGTAAAAAACATTTGTTATATGTTGCAATTGTGTTTTTTTCAAGATCTAAAGAAATAGCAATAGGGCCTGACGATGTTTGACCCACTTCTAAATAAGACATGACATTAATATCACTACCATTGATAGCCCTTTCAAAATCATCATCACTCAAACTACCCCCAAATAAAACTTTATTTATTTTAATATGATCATCATTTTCTGCGTATAACTTTTTAATATCTTGAAGACTAAAACTTAACTCTTTATCGCTTTCTAACAAATCTTCAACGATATCAGGGATGCCTTTTGCTTTTCTGTCAATCAGTCCTAATAGATTACCTAAATATTCATTAGTATATTTAAAAGGTTCTATTGCATTAGGATGGATAGCTCCAAAAATGCATAACTTATAATTATCGGGTAGTTGATAGATAGCTCTTATAATCGTATCAAATCCTTTGTATTTGGAAATAAAACCATAACACGATACCAATACTGTATCTTGAGGTAGATCAAAAGAATCAAGAATCCATTGCCTGTCTTTTTCAACATTGGCTTTGTATCGTGCTTTTTCTGGCTTGCTTATAAATGTAAGCGGAAAATCTATTGTTTTAATGTTTGGATAACGTACATTGACATACCGTTGAGCTGATCTTGTATGGTAGTGGCAAAAAACATTTTTGTATCGTGGCGTATTTAACTTGGCATACATTTTTACATATTGTATGTCCAGACCTCTGGTGTTCCAATAATCAACAGCTCTGATAGGTTTGGTAAAAGCCAATCTTGTTAGCGTGGAATATCTGAATTTCGTTCCTTGCTTCACAGTGTGAAAAGTAATAAAGCATTTTGGAGAATTATCAATGAGTTTAAATAACCTTCTAAAGATATCTTTCGGATGATTACCAAATATGCCAGGCTCAAATTGGATGTTAACCAAGTCAAATTCTTTTAATCTGTCAGCAATTCCTTTTATAATCTTATCACCCAATTTGATGATTTTCTTCTCGTTGGCCTTGATAATTGATTGGTCAAGTGGGAAAACTTCTACATCAAATTTCTCTTCGAATCCTGGCACCATTTTATGAGCAAATGCTGCAATACCACAAGCTGTTTTCCAAGTTGATATGACCGCTAATTTTGGCTTATTTCCCATTTTTCTTTTTTAATTTTGGTTTGGTTGTATATGATTTGTATTCAACTAATAATTCTTTTGTTAATCCTCTTTTATGAAGCCTTCCTTTTTCTATCCAAATGGTTTCTTCACAAAATCGTTTTAAAACATTTTTTCCGTGGCTGACTATAATAATTGTTTTGCCTTCTTTTAATTTTTCTAGGAACATTTCATTGGACTTTTGCTTAAATTCTTCATCGCCTACACCGCCAAAAAACTCATCTAAAAGAAAGATGTCTGCTTCTGCTTGCATAGCTATAGAAAAAGTTAAACGGCTCTTCATCCCTTTGGAATAAAACTTAACCGGCGTTTCAACGAAGTTTTCTAGTCCTGCAAAATTAATAATGTCATCAAATCTATCATTAATTTGTTTGAAACTTAATCCTAATAATGACCCATTAAGGTAAATATTATCTCTCGCAGACAGATTTACATCAAATCCAAGACCCAAGGATAGTTTTATTATCTTTCCTTTTGTAATAACTTCTCCACCTTCATCCGGTTTAATTCCGCCAAGAATAATATTCATTAAAGTTGTCTTACCACTGCCATTTCTGCCAACAATACCTAAAGCCTCACCCTTTTTAACAGTAAAATTGATGTCAGTAAGTGCTTTAATCTTTCTTTTTCCACTGCCAAACTTAAAAATACTGGATAGTAATCCTTTTATACTATTGGTTTGACGTTCTCTTATTTGATAAGTCTTACTTACATTTTTAACCTCTACAGCAAAATCATCCATATCAAATTTTTTCTAAAGCCAAATGAGCATGCCTCTTGAATACAAATAATCCAATCAAAAATACAACTACAGCATATAGAGCACTATAGATTAATGTTGATTTAAAAGAAGAGCCATACATCATAATTTGACGTGCATTATCAATAATCCCAAGAAATGGATTTATATAGCCCAACTCAGGAAACTTCGCTGTAAAAAGTTCCGTTCTGGCAAAGACTCCCGAAGTCCAAAACCCAAAGAGCAATATCATAGACCATAAATGCTGAATATCTTTTATATATAGATTAATTATAGAAAGAATCATGCCGACGCCCATACTTAAAACGAATACGATGATTAATATAATTGGCATATATAAAATCGTAAACGAAAAAGGAATACCATACAATAAAGCGGCAGCCATGTATGCAAGAAAATTAAAAACAAAACCTGTAAATATTGTCAAATTACTTGCAATAAAAAGATCGATCTTATTGAATTGAATACTTGAAATTAAATAGCGCTTTGATCTCAAAAGCCTCATACCTTTGTTTGTACTCTCAGCAAAAACCATCCAGATTATTAATCCACTAAATAGTAAAAATGCAAAGTTTTCTTCTCTTGCACCTAATAATAATGATAAGACAAAATAGTAAACAGCTAATCTGAATAATGGCGTGAGTAAAGCCCAAAACAATCCTAATGCATCATCAGAGTAACGCTTTTTAAAATCTATTTGCGCAATTTTTAATATACGCTCAAATCTGTATTGTAATGAACCGATAGCTGTGCTAAGTGTATGTTACTTATTCCTGTTTTTCCATTTTTTGTCAAACTCCCTATAAGATCTGAACAGCTTAATACCCAGAAGTTCTTTTTTCTTAGCAGTATACTCTTTATTGATAGCTGCATTGCCGCCTTCTTTTGCTTCGCTCAAAGCTTTTCTTCTCTCTTTTTCAAGTGCTTGGAGCTTATCAAATTGATCATCTGTAAAGTTTACAGATTCGTTCATAGCACTCCAATATCCTTTTCTTGTTGAAGTAATATCATTCCCTTTATCAGAATCAGCTTTTTTAACTTTGGCTTTCGGCTTAGGAGTTTCTTTTACTTCATTCGTAATCTTTTCCTTTTTAGCAGGTTCTTTCTTATCTCCTTTACAGGCAGCTAAAAGACAGATTGCGAGAATTCCTAGTGTGAAGTAATGTTTAACCATTTTCTTTTTAATTTCGATATAAATAAAGTTGCAAGATAGTAAATGTGGTCTACATATGATGATTTATAATCAGATTTAAAATATTTGAGGTCATTTTCTTGCTTCCAATCAAGGTTTTCTAAGATATATGCCAAATCTTGCTTACTGATATTGGGATATCGGTTCTTTTTAAACTTCTTGTCAGTTTTCTTATAAGTTGAAATATTAATAAATTCTGACCGTTTGCTTAACCCAAACTTTTGTCCAATTTGTTTTAATATGTCATTCGGGTTTTGAATCAAATCTTCATACCTGATGTACATTATGTCATCTGTCTCTTGCGAGAAGGATTTGAATGTCTGAATTTTATACTTTCTCAATGCAAACACATTTTCAAACGACTCCTTCAGTCGTTCTGGAATCATGATTGATTGCCTTTCTTTTTCAGAAGCACTTATCCATTCTGGTCCCATGTATGTTCGCCATGGTTTTCTAATAAACTGTGAAAATGAAATATCCATCATTTCTGGAGCATGATGAGGTAGTTTGTGTAACGACCTTAACCAATCAAACGGGTTTCTAAAAATGACAACGCCTTTAAATTTTTCGTCAATAGGCTTCTTTAAACCATCATTTTTAAATAAGTGTTTGAATCCATATTGATATTTAACTTGAGCGTCGTGAAAATTATTATTAATCAACAACTCCAAGTAATTAGTGCCAGAACAGCGTTCTCCAAAAATCTGAATTTTATATTTTTTTTGATTCTTGTTCATCAATCAATTTTGCTTGAATAGGCTGCTTATCGAATCAGTAAATTCAGTAACAAATTTCTTCCAATTATATTTTGACCTAATGCTATCAATAAATTCCTGATTTGGTTTTACTTGTTTGGACAAGGACATTTTCTCTTTCAAGTCTTCAGCATTTAATGTTTCAAAAAGCAATTCTTTAAAAGGTGTAATTTCCTTGAGACTGGAGTTATTTGCTACAACAAGCGGTGCTCCACACACAGCAGCTTCAATAAGTGGTAGTCCAAATCCTTCATAAATTGACGGATAAATAAAAGCGTTACATTGACTGTAACATTGGATCAATTCTTCATTTGTAACAAAGCCAGGTAGAATGATCTCATTGACATTTGGATGATCATTTATTTTACTATAAATGGCATTGTTCTTCCATCCTTTACCGCCAACTAAAACCAATTTTTCAGGACCCAATTTTTCTTCTTTATAAAGTCGAAAAGCTTCTAGTAGTGTTTCAATATTTTTTCTCGGCTCAATTGTGCTGACTGAAAGAAAATAGGGTTGTGTGATTTTAAGTTTTTCTAAAACTTCAGGGTTGTTTAATGGTTTAAATAAATCTGAGACGCCCAGATATATTTTTTGGACTTTGTCTTTCGTAAATGGATATTGTTTCTTGATGTCGTTAGCCGTATTGTTTGAATTGGCAATGATAAGATCAGTCTTTTTTAATATTCTAGGCAAGAAAATCTTTTGTAAATAAGCGCCATTAAATGTATGAAATTGAGGAAATAGAATAGGTGTCAGATCATGAATGAAAGTAACGCGCTTGATTTTTTTCGGCAAATTAAAAGGTCCAAAATGTGCTGGCTCAAACACAACATCCGCTTTTTTTAAAATACAATATAATGGCACGATGAAAAACAACCTAAAACTCTGAAATCCAGGTAGCTTTTTAAATAATGGAATCTTTGCAGTTTTAAATTTTGGAAACTGACCATCATCTCTGTCTCGAATCAACGTAATGTCGAAGGGACATTCTGACATATCATGAAGACCTTTTATAATTTCGTAAGTCACACGATGTACGCCAGCGTTTTGATTATCCAGCGGACCAGCTAATATGATTAAATGCTTCTTTTTCAATAGGAAATACCCAATTTTAAGCCTAAATAACAACTGTAAAATTAGACATTAATGTGATATAGTATTGATTAATGCAGACTATCTTACATAATTGAATTTCTGAGCAAGTTGGATATCTTTTCCTTGAAGAACAACAAAGTATGTGCCTGAACTTAAGCTTTCAGCATCAAATTGGATTTGACTCAGCCCACTGTTAAAAAACTCTCCCTTTCTAAGCTGTCTGACTAATTGCCCTTGAATATCAATAATTGCAATATTTAAAGGACCGCCTTTAGCTAAGTGAAATTGAATTAAAGTATTTCCTTGAACAGGATTCGGACTCAATGGTAACAACTGGTTTTCACCGTGATGAAAGACGTTGTTATTTGTGCTTGTGATATCGTTAAATAAAATATCCTCATCTCCAGATTCATATGGAACAAAAAGGAAAGGCATATAATACATCTCATCTTCTGTTCGATCTCCCCAGGAAATGTTTCTAGGCGGATTGTTAGGATTGTTGGGATTGTTGGTTGTGTTATCATAAACGGCACGTGCAAATATCTTAGATCCTTTTTCAGCTATTAAAAATTGATTAAAAAAGTAAGTGCTTTGCCAATTAAAATCCCATTCAGGAATGCTTATTAAATTGGTGGTTGATCCATCTGTATGTTCAATCCAAGCTTCCCATTCTTTGCCTAACAAGTGACTATGTGGAAATATACCCAATAAACTAAGATCGGATGTTACGTTCCACCGGCCAACAAATGTTTTTTCTTGATTTGGGGGAATTGAAAACGCAAAAAAACCACCCGGTAAATTAAAAGGTAACATGATGTCATTATCAACGAAACGTGTGACTTCTTCTGTCTCATCTGCAAAGAAAAAGTTAATTGAACTTTGATCAAATTCATCTATTGAAGATGGAGCATAATGAATCTGAACTGCAATGTCTGATCCTGCTTTAAGGATTTGCCCTAATCCATCAGGATACCTCAATGCCTTTTGTCCTGGCGCATAAGGAGGAAATTGCTTCTCCTCTAAAAATCCAAAGTCATTTTCATTGCCATTAAAACTGCCAAAAGATGGAAACCCATATTCACTCGTTTGAGCATCTGTGTTTGCAGCAATCCCGTTTCTGTCTTCAAAAATTAAAGCGTGGTGCACTATTTTACTGTTACCGGGTCTGAACTCTACGGCTTTGACCACCTTGTCCTCTGTTAATGGATTTGGCAAAACAAAATAGTAATATGAATCTCGATTGTTGCCTCTATGTAAATGTGATTCTTCCATTTCTAAAACCAAATCAGGCGTACCTAATGCAGATCCACTAGGGAAGTCTGGAAACGGCGGTTCGTGAGCAATATCTCCTCGAGGTGTGCCATCTTCAATCCATTGTGCAATTTTTTGAATTTCAGATTCATTTAAAAAATTCTCTTCTAAAAACCGAGAGTAGCCTGGATCAGCCTGCCAAGGAGGCATAAAACTACTTTCAGTGACAAATTTGATCATATTGGCTCTTTGCTTCACCTCTTCATAGTTTGTTAAAGGGAAAGGACCAATTTCACCTTCCCGATGACAATTTGAACAACTTGTATAAATGATGGAAGCTATATCATCAGCATAGGTAACTTGCGCTGATAAGTCAAAGTTGAGAAATGAAATAAATGCGAAAAGAAGAAGCTTTTTCATAAGTAAAAAAATTAGTGAATCTGCTGTAAATTAATTAATTACAATTTAAAAATGGCGATAAAAACTGATTTTAAAACAATCGTAAGAACTATTTAATGGAATGACTGATGGTATAACAATTTGTTAACTATTTTCATCATTGATATTGTCAATTTCTACCTCGATATTGTGTAATTTTTCTCTACAAATAGAAACGAGTTCTTTAGCTCTTTTCAATTTAGTACTTAATTTATCGATACTTGTTTCTTCATTTTGCAATTCGTGAAGAATATTTTGAAGTTCTTCATTTGCTTTATCGAAACTGGTTTTTTTAGCCATTGTCTTTGCTTTTATATTTTGACTTCACCATCGTAAAATGAAATCTTGGTTTCTTTTTTATTTGTTTTAAAGGCACTTTTTCTAGAGACGTATTTTCCATCCTGCTGAACAAGCGCGAATCCTCTTTTTAAAATGTTCGTTGGCTGTAAGATATCTATCATTTTTTCAGCGCTATCTAATTTAAGTTTATTTACACTTATGGTTTCTTTTATACTTGTATTTATATCTGTTTCGATGTGATCAAGTAACCGCTTTTGATTTTGAATGAGTAGGAGAGGGATTGTTTTTAATTGCTCCCCAGATCTTAACAGCAAACTATTTTGTTCCTTAATTATTGATGATGTTCTTTGCGTTATCAATTGCAAATAATACAACAATTCTGACTCAAACTCACTGTTGTGTTCAACGATAAAATCTGCAACTGCCGTTGGTGTTTTCA
>JABDKX010000251.1 GCA_013001975.1 Saprospiraceae bacterium
TAATGAAGAATGGCTTAATTATACGGTCAACAGGGAGCTGGTACGAAGTGAAAACTTCTGATAAGAAAATTGTAAAATGCAGGATGCCTGGAAAATTTAGGTTGAATGGAAAAAAGTTAACCAACCCCGTCGCTGTAGGTGATTTTGTAGATATTGAACTTGAAGAAAATCAAGATACTGGTATCATCACCAAAATTAGAGATAGAAAAAATTATGTTATAAGGCAATCGCCAAGAAAAAAACATTTTGTACACATCATCGCATCAAATATTGATCAAGCTTTACTCATTGTAACTATAAGTCATCCAAAATTAAAGCAAGGTTTTATAGATCGCTTCTTACTGATGACAGAGCCATATGATATTCCAGTTCATATCTTTTTTAACAAAGGAGATGTGTACTCTGATGATGACTTGATGCTCTTTGAGGATCTGAAAGAAATTTACGAACGTATTGGTTATAGATGTTATCTTGTTTCGGCCTTAGAAGAAAAGGGAATAGACACATTAAAAAAAGTTATTGAAGGTAAAACCACTTTGATTAGTGGACAATCTGGCGTTGGAAAATCCTCCCTTATAAATTGTGTCAATCCCAACTTTGATTTAAAAACAAAAGATATATCCGATTATACAGGAAAAGGGCAGCACACCACAACTTTTGCTGAGCTATTTGAAATAAATGAAAATACCCATATCATTGATACCCCTGGTATAAAAACCCTCAGCTTTAATCATTTAGAAACACAAGATATCGCTCATAATTTCAAAGAATTTTTCAAATATTCTAAAAATTGCAAGTTTGACGATTGTCTGCATAGAAACGAGCCCAAATGTGCGGTCAAAGATGCTGTTGAAGAAGGGGAGATCAGTATATATCGCTATCAAAACTACCTCCATCTATTAGATGAAGTTGAAGATCAAAACTATTGGGAGCGTCACAGTGGTTAACAGTTTTTCTTCTTGCTTTAGTCATCAAATTTTCTAATAATAACAGGCAATAAAAACAAGTCTGCAACGACAGCACTGACCAGCGTGACTGAAATCAATAATCCAATTATTACACTTGGAAGATTAGAAGAAAACATCAAAACTAGAAATCCGAAAAATAGAATAATTGATGTATAGATAATAGCCTTTCCTGTTTCTAAAAAAGTAATTAAAAGCGCCTTTTCCTTATCGCCGTTATTTCTGTCTTTTGCGAGTTTGTATTTACTCATAAAATGAATTGTGTCATCAACAGCAATTCCAAAGATGATTGCAAAGACAATTGAAACACCAGCTTCCAAAGCAATATTTGCATACCCTAAGAGTGCCGCCGCAAAAAGAAGAGGGACAATGTTGGGAATCAATGCAATCAATAGAAACCTTATTCTTCTAAACAACAAACCCATTAATAAACTAACTATAAGTAAGGCAATGCCAAGACCGTATAACAGACTTTCACGAACAAACTCTGCATTTTTATCAAGAATAATTCCTGTGCCTGTTTGCTTTATTGTCACTACAGAACTGTCTATATTATTTGAAATCCAATCATCTACTTCTAAGCTGACTTTTTGAATGTTTTCTGCACCGACATCTTTTATTCTTGAGCTGATCCTTGTTTTTCGACGGTCCTTACTTATCAAAACTTCAGAACCCATTAAAGGAATTTTATCCAAAAATGGAGATACTCTTTCGTATTCTTTCTGAGTAGGCATTTTATATGCAGAAGGGTCGTCTCCCTTCAACATTTGATTTATACTTTTTATCATTGTTGCCAATGAAAAGGCATTGAAAATTTCTGCTTGCGATTTGACATACGCTTCTGTCCTTGCCACAGCATCTATCACTTCATAATCAAATACATTATAGCCCTCCTTAATCGTAATCGCTAATTCTAAAGGTCTGAAGCCAGCAAACTCTTTTTCAAAAAACATAAAGTCTTCGGTTATTTTAGCGCCCTGAGGCAGATTTTTTTGAAGTTCATAATTTGTGTGAATTAAAGATATACCATAGATACTTAATCCTAAAAACAAAAAGGACATATACACTATTCGCTTACCGTTATTTAATGTATAATTATAGGACCATGTTAATATTCGAGTCCAATTAAATTTTGATTTTTTATAATTAAGTAATTGGTCGTTGGAAAAATAGGTTAGTAATGGACATGTAAAAGTGATAACCACAATATAAGCTATGATAACACCAATGGCTGAATTTATTCCAAACTCCTTAATAGGTATAATTCTCGAACTGAGTAACGTTGCAAATCCTACTGCCGTTGTGAGTGAAGTTAACAACGTTGCCATACCAATTTGCTTTATTGTTACTTCTAGTGCCTCTTTCTTAAGTTTACCACTCTTCAGCTCATCAAAATATTTGGTCATTATGTGAATCACATCACTTGTTCCCACAATCAACATTAGAATAGGGTATAATGCTGCCATTAAAGAAAGCTCCCTCCCAAGTAATGATAATACCCCAAGAAATATCAAGAGTGCCAAACCAATCGAACTTAGTGCTATTAAGATACTTCGCCATTTACTGAAGATAAATATCATCACAATGGAAATTAAGATGCCACTTATTATTGTAGAAATGGTGATTTCCTTAAACTGCAATTCAGATAATTCAGTTTGAAAATAAGCTCTGCCAAGAATATGATAATTCTCCATATTATAGGCACTCAGAAGGCTATCTACTTCATGCATAATAATTTTGGACTCTTTTATTTGAATCTCATCTTCTGTTTTGATAATGGCTGCTGTGGCTGTCGCTTTTTCATTGACTAGGGTATAAAGAATTCTTTCGTCATTTAAAAGTCGTATGCTGTCCTTTTTTAATAACGAGGGGTTGTCGAGATGAACAGCATTCTTGATTATGGGTCCGATTGGACTCATGGTTGGAAAACCAAACAATGGAAGAGATTGGACTGAAGTCACATAACTTACATCTTGGCACGCAATAGAAAAAGTTTTGAGGCGCTTTAAGAATGAAGTATCAAAAATGCTGGGTTCATTTACGAAAGCTATCAGCAAAAAATTGTCATCTGTTTCGAATTCCTCAATAAATTCTTGAAAGAATTCGAGGTCTTTATCTCCGGTTGGAAAAAATTGCTCAAAATTGAAAGCGAACTTTAAATGAGGTAATGTTAATAAGCATAAGAGACTTATAACAACTGTTCCGATAATTAGCGACAATCGGTTTTTATAATACTTTTGGAACCACATGCTGTTATAACAGATCAATTTTGATTTTGCTTAGTAAAACACCGTTTATTTTCATAATTTTTTCAATTACTCCTGAGGTGTGGTTTTTCAAATCTTTACTACCTTCGCAGGGTGTTACTTTCACAATATACAGAGGATAAAATTGAAGCAGGGACAGATGAAGCTGGCAGGGGATGTTTGGCCGGTCCTGTCTTTGCTGCTGCCGTCATCTTACCCAAAGAGTTTACGCATCCGTTTTTAAGAGATAGTAAGAAATTGAATTCCATTCAGCGGGAGGAGTTAGAAAAAATTATTAAAGCTGAGGCTGTTGATTATGCTGTAAAAAAGATAACACCAAAAAAAATTGATCAGATCAATATCCTCAATGCCTCCATATTGGCTATGCATAAATCTTTAGCAGCGCTTCGGGTCAATCCAGAATTTATTTTAGTTGATGGCAATAGATTTAAGCCATTTAAAAAAATACCTTTTGAATGTATTATAAAAGGTGATGATAAGTTTTATTCCATAGCTGCCGCTTCTATTCTTGCAAAAGTAGGCCGTGACCGATACATGAGAAGAATGGCAAAGAAGTTTCCTTTTTATTCTTGGGAAACAAATATGGGATACCCAACAAAAGCTCACCGAGCTTCAATCGAAACGCACGGCATTACACCACTTCACAGGCTAACATTTAAGTTATTGGATAAAACTAATCAGTTGGATCTTTTTGATTCTTTCGATAATCGGTAAAATTATTCCAAAACCTATCTAATAATTGTATTTGGTCATCGATGGCCAGTGATTCATCAAAGCATGCATTTAAGATATTTATATTCAAATGTGATTGACCAAAAGCATAAAAGGCATCAAACGTTTTAGTTCCTTCATCGGCCTCCTTCTCTAAAGGGGCATCGTCATGACCAAATAAAATATATTGGTAAGCAAAGACAATGAGATAAAATAAAAAAAACCTATATTTTTTTGCATGCTCTAAGTGTCTGACCTCATGCGCTGATAAGCGTAACCAACGATACAAATTATTTGCGTAAGCCCGGTTGCTATAAATTTCCTTTTCCTCAGAAAAAAAATTCTCCGTGAATGTAATCGAAGCCTTTTTGTCAGAGCCTAAAGTAATGGCTCCGCCTCCTTTTTTTGAATTATACCAAGGAATAAAGCGAAAAATACTTCTTGGAAATACAGTAGCCCTCTCTATTGTCTCTTTATCAATTCCTGAAACCAAAGAAAGAAAATGGTTCGCTGTAGGTGAATATTTAAATGTATTCTTCTTTTGGTGAGGTGTTAATATTTGCTTATTAATTGTGATCATAAAACAGTGTTGCGATGATATTGTCGGCCATCAGTTTTCCTTGTGAAGACAACACGTAGTGATTTGCATTCTCAATGATATCTCCACTATGAATCAGGCTATCTACAGTATACAAAAATTGCTGTTTGTGATCATCCCCTAAAAAGGCCAAATTGCTTTTATGACAACCCCATTTGGTTCTTAGTCCCGTAAGCAGATACTCATTAAAAATATCTTTTGGCTTAAGTAATTCTTTTTCAAAAGGTACTTGCCCATTATCGATTTGCGCTATGTATTTTGAATTATGACTTACGTTCCATTGACGTTCCTTGCCATTAAAAGAATGAGCTGCTGGGCCTACTCCTAGATATTTTTTTTGCAACCAATAGTGTGTGTTATGTTTAGAATATTTTTCGTCTTTCGCATAATTTGAAATTTCGTAGTGATCGTAACCAAACTCATTTAAAACTTTAACTGTACTGCTGAATTGGTCTGCATATCGTCCTTCATCAGGAGCTTCCTTTTTACCGAGCTTAATCATTTTTTCCAAAGCTGTATTTGGTTCTACGGTTAATCCATAGCATGAAATATGTGGGACATTCAAATCATTGGTTTGAGACAAGTTTTTATACCAAATTTCATCAGAGTTTGTGGGACAACCAAAAATTAAGTCTATTGAAATATTGCTTATGCCAATATCCTGAGCAAACTTGATGCTGTTATAGGCCTGTTCCACATTATGTGAGCGATTCATCCAATCCAAATCTTTATCCTCAAACGATTGAACACCTATACTTAATCTATTAATACCTGCTTGATGCAGGTCTTTTAATTTGATTGCCGTTAAGTCATCTGGGTTGGCTTCGAGGGTAATTTCGACATCATCGATAACATCATGAAATTTATAAATGGCTGATAAAATACCTTCGATTTCTACCTTGTTGAGTACTGATGGTGTACCTCCACCAAAATAAATGGTTTGAATTTTGTCATTATTTAAATAATGGCGTTGAATTTCAATTTCTTTTACAATAGAAGCTATAACTGCAGATTGCAAATTCAAATTGGTTGAAAAATGAAAGTTGCAATAATGGCAAGCTTTTTTACAAAAAGGAATATGTATATAAATACCCGACATTCACGCTTATCTTTGTAACAAATATATTACCATTAATTGATCCGTAGTATTCTTATAGTCTTTACATTTTTAATTCTACTGTATTCACCAAGTTGGGCACAGGAAAGCAAGGTATGGCTGAAACCTTCGGGGACTTCACAAACCCTAACGGATAGTGTTTTAATAGTCAAAAAGAACATTAATGTCAATGATCGCTTAAGAATTTATATTAACAACTTGATCAACCAAAATTATCTGGAATCGTCCGTTGATTCTATAAAAAAGACCTTTGTATCGGGAGAGGAGAGGACTACTGCGTATATCTATCAGGGAAAGAAATACAATTTTGAGACGCTTGCTTTTGATAGCAGTAATCTAAAGTTATTTAAACAGTGGAAGGTCGATCCTCCCACAAATACCATAGAATTTATCACATTAAGAGATAAGATTTCAACTTACTATTCAAATAATGGATACCCATTTGCAAAAATTTATTTAGACAGTCTTAATTTGGAAAATCATAAAGTGACTGGTCGTTTTAATATTAATAAAGGTCCTAGAATCATTATTGATTCATTATGTATAAAAGGAGATTTGAAAATTAGAACAGCTTATCTTGAAAAATATCTCAATATTGACCAAGGTCAGCTATATGATCACAGTAAGGTTATAGAGGTTGGTTTGTTACTCGACAAATTACGATTTTTAGAACAAGAAAAAAGTCCTGACATTACCTTCTTTAATCAATACTCAACGATCAACTTATATTTAAAAAATAAAAACACAAGTCGATTTGATTTACTTTTTGGTGTAATCCCTACTACGGCTATTGAAGGTCAACAATTATTTTTATCATTAGATTTTACTGCTGAATTATTAAATAAACTTGGATATGGGGAGTATTTGTTCGTCAATTTTGAAAGACTAAGGCCTGAGCAACAAGAATTTGAGTTTAAATTTAATTATCCCTACATTTTAAATTTGCCATATGCTGTAGATTTTGATTTCAGTATCTTCAGAAACAGTTTTGATTATCAAACATTAAAGTCAAATATTGGACTTGAATATTTGGTAAGTAGTGACATCCAAATAAAGGTGGGTTGGAATGTAGAGTCTACCAAAATTGTCGATGTTGACACTACTCAAGTATTAGCTTCTCAATCATTGCCCGAAGACTTAGATGTCGAACACAATGGTATCTCTATTGAATCTGCTATCAACAAATTAGATTACCGATTTAATCCCAGAAAAGGATATTCTCTTTACGTTAAGGGTGTTGCAGGTAAAAAAACGATTAAACAAAACTCGACTATCCTAAACCTTAGTAATGAAAATGTAAACTTTTCAGAGCTTTATGAAGCAGTAAAATTAAATTCATTCCGGTATGAATTAGAATCTGAGTTTTCATTGTTTCTTCCGTTGGCACAACGTGGTGCCTTTGCGTTTCATTTGAAAGGCGGATGGAAATACAGCAATAACAAGATATTCAGAAATGAAAAATTTCAAATCGGTGGTAATAAATTGCTGCGTGGATTTGATGAAGCGACTTTCTTTACCGCTTACTATGGAATTTCGACTTTAGAATATCGATTGTTACTGTCCAACAATTCCTACTTCAGTGTTCCTTTTATTGACATTGGTGTTTTAGAAAATCCAACTGCTGAAGATGAAATGTCAGAATCAACTTTGGCAATAGGATTTGGGACCAGTTTAGGTGTTGAAACGAAAGCAGGTTTATTTAATTTCTCATTAGCTGTTGGACGGACAAGTAACGAAGGATTTGATTTTAAAAGACCAAAGGCTCATTTTGGTTTTGTCTCTCTTTTTTAAAACTTTCGTTTTATATTTTTATCACTTTAGAAGTAAATGTTTCTTTGGCATTCTCGAATCGTGCTTGAATCAGATATAACCCAGAATTCAAACGACTCATATCAACAGACGTATTACCCGTTTTAACTATTTTGTTGACAACAATGTGACCTTTTCCATCAATAATTAAAAGATTATACTCATTTGAGTTTTGACTCTTAATATTGACTACATCCAAAACTGGATTAGGGTAAACAAGCAAATTATGGTTTTCTATTTCGGTAAGGTTACTAATAAATATGGTACATTCTCTGTCAAGTGGTTCCAATTCTAAAGGCAAACCTGGTGTCAAGTCTTTGCCTACAAGACCAGGATAAAAAGTTGGATATTTATAAGCACGAAACAATGCTGTTCCGCCTGGATTATCACCTTGAGTTAATTGTGTTGAAGAGACTGGATTTTGATAATCCCAAACTGTATTTTTATTTTCATCTATTTCCCATATTCTACCTGCTTCTCCATTACAAATAATAGTATTTCCATTTGGCAATCTGCTTGCGCCAGAGACTCTACCGGCGTTAAAATCTAATCCTCCTGAAACCCTACTGTAAGACCAATCAACCTCTGCTGGTCCAAAAGGAAGACCTGGTAGTATTTCATAAAAGCCATTTTCATCAACTTGAGTATCTACAACATCAATAGCCGAATAGTTTCTATCTGTCGCATTATTAAAAATTATAATTTTACCTTTATCCGAACCATATTCAATCCAATGCGCATCATGTTGTCCTGATAATTTTTGATCCACAACACTTCCTCTATTGTAGTTTACAGGATTGCCCCATCTGTAAAGAATGTCGCCACCTTTTCCGTATCGCCCTCCTGAATGACTTGCCGCTTCTTCTGTTGTTGTACTATGATCAATAATCCAAAATTCGTTAAAGTTTCTTGAGTTAATTATAATTTGGTCAAGTTCCGGATTATAATCAATTGCATTACAGTGATTCCAATCTGGACTATTTCCAAAACCACTAAAGTCTAGATTCATATTTATCAATTCTGGGTGATCGGATATAACACCGTAAGTGGTAAGCGTTGAGTCAACATCTTGTATCAAGTGATCCCATATTCGCCACTCCCAAACTATTTCAGCGGAATCGATCCCTATGGGTTTAATTTCAACTACTTTGTCTGGCCAAATTCCGTTGTTGCCAAGGTTGCGTTGAATACCTTTAGTTTTCGCATCATCACTCTCAATTTTTTCCCATGCTAATACCAAGATGTTTCCGTTAGGAAGGTATTCGACATCATGGTGTTGGTGTTGGTTTTCATCTGCAAATCTATAAGACCATTCTAATTCACCGTCCCAATCAAATAGTTCAATCATTCCCCCTCTTCCGCCTCCAGAAAAACTTCCAGATACAGACCCTGTCCTAAGCAATTGACCTGTTTCAAGTAAGTAAGCAACAGCGCCAGGTCTGAATTGACTTTCCCACTGATTAACCAATCTTCCGCAATTGTCTATTAAGAATGTTTTAGTTGATATTGAAGGTGCTATTAAAGTGTAACCGTCTTGAGAAGTGTCCGTGTTTAAAAACAAGCCAATAGTTTGGTTTTGTCCTTTAACAGATGTCATTGAAACAAATGTGATAATCAATATGAAATTGAAGGCGCGAAACATTTTATTGACCATGTTATTCTTTTACGATTTTATACATTTTCTCTTTATTCCCTGTAATGACTTTTATAATATAAATACCACTATTAAGGTTTTGAAGGTTTAATTTCCCCTGATGTGAACAGTTTATTTTATCCAACTGTTTACCATTAAAATCAAATACCTCAGCTCTAAAATTAATAAATTTATCCGCCTCAATGGTCACAATTTGCGTGGTAGGATTAGGGAATATTTTAATTTTAAAACTATCGTCTTCTAAAATACTTACTGAGGTAGAATCTAGACATAAATTAGGTAATGGGATCAGTTCAATTTCTCCTAGAGGTGTTAAATCTCTATTTGTAAAAGCGTCAAAGTTTTCTGAATACTTCTCTGCTCTAAATATATCTGTTGTCGTACTGTTTTCTCCTTGCGTAATAGGTCCTATATTATTCACGGGCACATGATACAGCCATAAGATTTCACCTTCTTTTGAAACTTCAAAGATTTCACCAAAATTTCCTGAGGCAATGAGGAAGTTTCCATTATCAAGAATTTGAGCACTCGATAATCTTGGCGAAGTAAATCCGATGTCTTCTGTGTCCAAAAATGTTTCAATAACCAATGGCTCATATATTCCGGTTTCAGATAATATAAACGCACCATTCTCAACATAAGGGGTTAATATTTCAACACTTGAAACTGTTCCGCCTGGCCTATTTAACCCATTATTAAAAATAGAAAAAGTTAAATCGTCTGTTGACGAAGGGTTCATCCAATTAACATGGTGCTGATTATATAAAAACCGGTTTTCTTCAATGTCTTTATTGAATACAGCATTATTACCCCAACGAAATAAAAAGTCTCCGCCTTTATTGAAATTCCCACCAATTCCTGTTTTCGCTTCCTCAGTTGTCGTGCTGTGGTCAATTATATATACTTCATTAGTATTTCTTGAACTTATTAAAATAAGGTCTGCTGCCTCATGATAACTAATGGCATTGAAGTGTAACCAGTCAGGATTCCCTGGTTGAAGTGGCGCATTTGTATTAAAAACCCGATAATTGATATTTAGTTTTTCTGGGCTTTCAGCAATATTTTGAAAGTTATCAAGCGTATCTATATTATCTTGAACTAAATGATCCGTTATATGCCACTTCCACACGATTTCACCTGAGTCGATTCCAATGGGTTTTATTTCAACTACTTGTTCAAACCAAACACCATTTGGATTTATAGAAGATGAAATTCTTCCAAGCGCTTCAGATTCTTCTAATGTTTTTCTTTCCCAAGCCAGTAATAAGACATTGCCATTCGGTAGATATTCGAAATCGTGATGCTGCCTTACCTTTTCGTCTGAATACTGAAAACTCCAAATCTGTTCGCCATCCCAGCTTTGATGCGCAATGCCTCCTCCAGAACCACCCGCTCCAAAACTACCGCCTCTTCTTTCGGCTTTTATTATTGATCCATCCTCTAAAAGTCTGCCATAAAGGCCTGGGAGATTATTGAAGGTCCATTCCTTTATCTTTTCTCCACAATTATCGATTAAGTATGTTTGTGTAGATGCCATCGGCGAAAACAACGTATATCCTTCAGTAACGGTTGAATCATAGTGTAACAATCCAACTGTCCTATCTTGTCCTTGTAAAAGACTGTTTATAAGGAAAACAATAGTCAGAAGAGCACGTAATTTAAACATGATAACAAATGTAAGAAGTCGATATTAAATAAATCGGAATAACAATATCAATTGTCTACAATGCGTAAAATGATTAAGTAGAATAAATAAAAAAAGCGATAACCGGTCAGAGTTATCGCTTTTTAAAATTAACAAGAAATTTTGTTAATAAAATGTAGATCTGTTATCTGTGATATCAGCTCTCTTTTTCATGTTTTCCAAAATCTTAAAGCTTACCTGACTTTTTGTTGAAGTAGATAGACTTGATTTTAGAAATGGAATATTATTAGGAGCACCTGCTTCTTGTGTGCTGAGTGGTTGAATAACAAAAACACCACTGTTTCCAACAATTGGTTTAGAAATTGATTGTGGATCAAGTTCAAATGCTGCACCAATAACTTTTGGCTCGTTTCCTATGCCTTGTACAAATTCTGCCAACATAGATACATCTGAAGCAGTTTGAACTTCAACATTGTTAGCTGTTGCAACATCTTCCAAACTGGTTACAGATAATTCTGATGCCAATTTATCGCCTTTCTTTTTATTCATAACGGCCACTTCAATTTGATCTTTTACAGATTCAACAGATTTCAAACCTTCAGGGTTGATTCTATTTAAAACGGCAATAACATATTTATTATCATAGTAATTTACTGGATCAGTATATCTATAAATTGTAGGAGAGATATCGTTTACTTCTGTATTTGGACTAAACATCCAAACAATCAAATCTCTTGATGTTTGTCCTGACCCTAAACTACCGATTGAAAAATCATTTTTCTTTAGAGGTGGTGTTGTTTGAAAACTAACATCAGGATCCGCATCTACAGCAGCTTTCAATGACTCATAGGTTCTGTTATTTGTAATAATCTCACTTACCTTATCATACATTTCATCTTGAGTCACCTGAGAAGGAACAATAGCTTCTCCAACGGTAGCTACTTTGTATTTATCTTCTCTGTTATTATAAATCTGATCTTCTATCTTAATCAAGTGAACACCATATTGAGTAGCTACTTTATATACACCTCCTTCCTTACCTGTTAAGAAACAAACATCACTAAACTCACGTACCATTAGAGATTGGTTAAATTTCCCTAAGTCACCTTTATTCGTCGCTGCTGAAGGATCTTGACTATGCTCAACTGCAAGGTCAGTAAAACTTTTTCTTCCTCTTTTATAAACATTTGTTATAGAATCAATAAATGCTGTTGCCGCTTCTAAGCTTGCAGGATCATTTGGAGTTGTTGTTCTTAGAATATGTTTTGCTTCAACAGAATCTGGAATAGATCTTTTATCAAGTAGTTTTACAACCAACATTGCACCATTGTCTTCAAAAGGACCATAAGCTTCGCCTGGCTCTAATGCAGCAATTTCTTCTCTTGCAACTTCAGGAAGTTGGTCTTTTGTCCCATAGATATGAGAATATGAACCTCTGTTATTGAATGCAAAAAGTGAATCATTATCAGTAGCTAAAAAACTAGTTTTCAAGCTTTCAAGACTTTCTCTTATTTCTTCTTTATCCTCTTCAGAAGCTACAACATTGAAGGTTGCATATTCTGCTACTCTAGTTTCTTCAGTTTCTTCATACAATGATTTGTATTTATTCATATAAGAAGTAAAATCAGAATCAGTCAACTCAATATCAGATCCGTCTATATTGTCAAATGGTATTTTGACATATTTAAAATCAGTTTTCGAGTTCTCCATTTTATATGACTCTTCTGCCATCCAAGAAGGTGTATACACCCCTTTGTTGATTATAGAGGTCAATTTATCTTGAAGTGTACTTTTTACGATTTGTTTTTCTTGCTCTTTCCAATAAGCAGCAAACTCTGGATTTAAAGGATCTCCATTTTCAATCGCTGTCTTGTACGACTGTAATTGTGCTACATCAACTTGACCTGTTTGTGGGTTTGCCCAGTTTCTTTGAATGATTGGACTTGGTGCAGGACCAAATTGAAGATCTAATAATTCATCTTTTGATATGTTTAAACCCAATGCTTCAGCCTCATTTTTAATGAGTGCGTCTTCAACATAAAAGTTCCAAATTTCTTTTCTTTTCTGGAAAACATCCGTACCTGAGTTCCTAAAATAAGCTTGCTCAGTTTGTGAAAATTCTTTGTAATTGATTTTTTGACCCGCTACGTTACCCATGTTAAGTGACCTAACTGCACCACCGGGACCACCAGAACCGGACATGTCCATCATTATAAATGCTGCTAATGCAAGTCCTAAAAGCAACAGAACGAACCAAAAGTTTTTTCTAATCTTTCCTATCAGAGCCATCGTAAATACTTAAAACTGTGTTATGTATAAATAATATTATTGTTAATTTATTTTTTGTCTTCATATTTAATTGGTATCCAATAAGTTATACAATTATTCTTTCCTAAATAATCTGACAAAAAAAGTTTTGCAAATGTAGCCTATTTTGAAACAATAATCAAAAATCAAACTAATAAGGTGAATAATGTATTAGAACAAACATAAAACGCAATATCATATATAGAAATTTGGCATATTATTTGAATCTAATAAGACGAGATTGAGTTTTACCTTAATCATTGGTTCTTAACAAAGCTTAGTGGACCGTTCCTATGGAACGGTTTTTTTATTTGTCTCTTTCGATAATCGTATCTATTTGGAAAACTTTAAGGTTCTTTCCAATTATTGTTCGATCTTTATTAAGTACATATACTTCAGGAGTAATATCTACATAATACTTCGCATAGATTGACCTGTTGGTTGGGTCGAAGACATTTGTGAAGTTCATATTGTTCTTTTTTATGTATGCTTTCCATTCATCTTCATTGGTGTCAATCGCAATGGCAAAAACATCCGCCTTATTATTTGCTTTGTTTTTGTTATACCAATCTACCAAGAGCGGGGTCTCTTTCATACAATGTTCACAAGTTGGATTGTATAAGTAAACAACAATATAATCGGCAGTCATTTCATAAATGGATTTTGTTTTTCCAAATTGATCTGTTGAAATAACATCTGGCCCTTTTTTACCTACTAAGCTTTGCGCCATTTCACCTGCTCTTTGTTGTAAGCCATAAACTTCCATCGAGTCTGCCCAAAATGCGCGCTCTCTTGTAAAGTAATTTTGAATCATATTTACAAACACAGCTTCAGGGTCCATTAATGATGTTTTCGTTGGTTCATATTGAATGGCGACCCAATTGGTTATAAATTTATAATATTCAGGATAAGGTAAAATTTCATCAACAAGCATCTTAGCTGATTGAAATAATGAATCTGGATTTTGGGGCGTAAGCTCTTTAAAGTATCTCTTAAGTTTATTTATGATAACAGGTGTTCTTATCAATCGCTTATCAGACCAGTCAACATTATCCCAAAACTCTTTTCTGTAATAGTAAACCCTTTCTTCGTCGCTACCTTCCGTCCGAATTTTAGGATTTTGGCCTGCCTTTTTAAATTGAACAAATAATAAGTCTTTGTGCTTTTTAAATATCTCTTCTAAAACCGCTGTTCTTTCATTCTCCAACTCGCGCTTTTCTTTTTCAGCTATCTTATATTCTTGACTTGATTTATCAGTAATCGATTTTAGTTTCGCATTCGCATCTCTGTATCGAGGGTTATAATTAGCTTCAAATTTTAAGTTCTTATAAAAAACCTCATTTTCATCAGACCCCTTAACTTGCATGGTGCCAATCAAATCGTTGGCATTACAAGACATCGTAAATTTCTGATCATCTCCTAAAATGATTTGAATAAACTGATTGTCAGCAAGAGAGGCATAATACAACCCTTGTGGGTAACTATCTGCTCTTTTAAATTCTATTACACCGTTGGTAATATCACTTGAGTCGACTCTAAAATGACCGTCGGCAATAAATCCTATTAAATATGACTTTGGTGCATTGGCTCCCGCTACATTAATCTTTATCTCTGCCGGTCCTTTTCCCATAATTGGGTCCATATTTGGTGCTTCCGACGGCTGTGGGGTTGCTTTTTCTGTTGCTGGTTTGGTTTCTTCGTTTACAGCATTTTCTGGTCCTGAACCATTATTACATCCAAGTAGTATTATAAAAAATAAAATTTGTACCAATCTCATATAGAAATATTTAGGTGCAAAAATACACTTGTGAAACGATTTCGTAAAGTTCCATTGATATTTTTTCAGAATTAAAGTTTTTTATGGCCATTTCTCTTCCATTAACTCCCATGAGTTCTTGTTCTTCAGGTGATAATTTTAAAAACTTATTTATACCACCAACCAAATCTTCAATATCTCTTGCTTTGACCAAGTAACCATTTTTTCCGTGTTCTACTGTTTGTCGGCAACCAGCAGTATCTGTTGTAATGACAGGCTTTGCCATTGATAATGCCTCTAATATTATCCTTGGCATTCCTTCTCTAT
This sequence comes from Saprospiraceae bacterium, assembly GCA_013001975.1. Lineage (GTDB taxonomy): Bacteria > Bacteroidota > Bacteroidia > Chitinophagales > Saprospiraceae > RFSX01. The sequence continues at coordinate 15,157 of JABDKX010000251.1, forward strand.
AACTTGGAAGGACGACACAATTACTTTGCGCTATATAAGGTCTCACGTCATCAATAAAACCATGGTATTTTATGTAGTCTTGATCTATCCATTGGAGAAACTTACTTTTTTCTACCATTGATGGGTTTTCTTCATCCAATTCGCCTATGACCCAAAATTCTAGATGTTTATTATTTTTAGTTAGCTGTTCTGCTGCAGCAACAAACTCCAAAATGCCTTTATCATATAACAATCGTCCGATAAAGGTGAATATGATCTTTTCTTTTTTCTCTTTTGGTTCGGCAATAGGTAAATAAACTGCAGTATCTACACCACAGCCATTTACATATGTGGCTTGATCTGCTTTGACCAACTTTTTAGTTATAAATAGAGCCATATCATCGTCATTTTCAAAAATGATCTTTTTGTGTGCTGGCCTGACAAGTTTATAAAGAACCCTTGTAATAAAATTGATAAAACCTTTGTGTAAAAAAGCATACCCTAATCCAGTGACGACAGCGACAGAAGTTGTCTTCGAAAGCAAGGCCGCAAAGCCACCATATATATTTGCCTTATGTGTATAATGAATTACAATGTCAGGTTTTAATCTTTTATAAATAGCTCTTAATTCAAAAATGGCCTTGACATCACTGAATGGGTGTGTGTAATTGCGAGATAAGTTCTTTAATGAAATATGTTTAACCTTAGGAAAAGACTCTTTGTAAGATATATATTCATCTAAAGGTGCAATAACAATAACTTCATTGTCAAACTCAATTAAACGCTTTATAATATTAAGCCTGAACTTATAAATATTCCAAGTTGAATTGGCTACTATGACAATGCGTTTGTTTTTCACTCACACTGTTCTAAAGATAATTAGGGTTCTCGATCGACTTTCTAAGCGCTTTTATTTTTTGTTCTTCTTTTTTAGGATAAACCAAAAGAACATCTTCCTCATCTATAACAATGTAATCCGCCAAACCTTTTATAACAACCAATTTTTTAGCATCAGATCTGACAATACAATTCTTTGAGTCAATTAACATCGTGTTGTCACCAATAACCACTGAACCGTGTTCATCTTTGTCTTTAAAGGCATGGAGTGCATTCCATGTTCCAAGGTCACTCCAGCCGATATCTGCAGGAAGTGTGTATACATTTTGAGCATTTTCAAGAATAGCATAATCTACAGAAATACTTGGTGTTTGGGGATAAACTTCATCAATGTACTCTTGTTCTTGGCTTGTATTGTATTTGCTAAAGTCTTGATTTAAAATATCATAAATATCTTTTGCATTGGTTTCAAAGCTATTAAGAATAGTTTTTACAGACCAAACAAATATCCCTGCATTCCAATAATAAGATCCGTCTTCTAAATATTGTTGTGCTGTTTCTAAATTTGGCTTTTCTTTAAATGACTTTACTTTTTCAATACCAGAATCTATTTCATTCTTAGTTGATTCTATATATCCATATCCTGTGTCAGGTCGTGTTGGTTGAATGCCTAAAGTAAGAATGGCTTCATTCTCAGAAGCAAAGTCCAAAGCTTGTTTTATTTTATTTAAGAAGGCTTCTTCTTTTAATATTACATGATCAGACGGTGCAATTACAAAAGATGCATTTTCATTCATTGCTTTTAGACGTAATGCTGTGTATGCAACACAAGGGCCTGTATTATTTCTAGAAGGTTCCGTTATAATATTTGACTCCGGTATCTCAGGAATATGTTCGGCAACAAGGTCTTTATAGATTTTATTCGTCACAACTAAAATGCGATCAGGTGACACGATGTTCGTAAACCGTTCATAGGTTAATCTGATAAGCGACTTGCCGACCCCTAGGATATCTAAAAATTGCTTTGGCAAATGTTCTCTACTTGCAGGCCAAAATCTTGAACCTACACCGCCAGCCATTATGGCTATATAATAATTTTCTGTATTGTCCATTTCTGAATTTAAATTCTATAAAAATGAAATGCAAAGATATGTTTTAACTGCTATAATTATGCAATAGCTTTGGATTGTTTCTCCATTAGTTTGCTTTTAAATAAAGCCGTTGCAAAAATAAGACCCGTCATCGCATGGGTCAGTTGTATTTGAGTAAATAGTATCAGGATAAATAAAATAAAAGCATAGAGATTTATGTCTCTTCTAAAAAGTCTTCGGAATGCAAGAAAAATAGCTATAGGCAAAATCAATCCAATAAAACCAAATTGAAACAAAGCCATATTGATACTGCCTAGAATTCTTTGTCGTTGGGTAAGCGTTACTTTAGTGATCAGCTTTTTATATTTGCCTTGTCCATTGAGCTCTTTTAAAAATGGCAAAAAACGCCCATATCCCATTGGTTTAAAGCATTTGTGTCTGATAACAAAATAAGGTGCTACTGTGCTGCATAGTCTCGTCGCAACACTACCATCAACTTGAGCGATTAATAATGGGTTTTCCATAAAATTTGTTGTGATAGCACCAATTCTAGTATCCTCTATAACGCCAAATATTTGTTTATGAAAAATACCTGATACCGAAAGAAACAAGAAGAGGGCCAAAACATATTTCAACTTAAACCTCATCAGTTGAATGGTACCAAAAACCAAAACACTGCCTCCAATCAAAGCTATTGTCGTCGCTGATTTAGCAAGAAAAACTACTTGAAATAATAAGAAAAGAGCCACATAAATATTTCTCTTAGTATCATAATTCAATATTGAAAAAACCATGAAAAACAAACAGATACTTCCATAAAAAGATGGTTCAGTTGTAAGAGACACCACACCTCTTCCACCTACCATAATGCCCCTTCCTTCATTTAAAAATAACGTCATAAAATCACTGATGAAGTAGGCCTGAATAACACCAACAATAAAGTAAATTCCCAATATTGAACAAAATATACCAAAGTTCAATTTAAAATCTTGATTACGGTAAATAGAATATGCTGCCATTGCAATAAGTGGTGGCGACAAATAATTCATGATGATCTTCATCGTTGTAAACGAGTCTAAAGTAGAACCTAAAGCAAAAAGTAAAGAAATGATGAAAAGGACCCAAAGTAAAATGATAGGTAAGTTCAGTTTTTGCTTTTCATAAGCAAATATGATGATGGTGCTCATTATCATTGCCGTAGGTTGCGTATCGGTGCCTAAATTGAAAAAATCCAAATACGGGAAGAAGCAGAAAAAGATAAATATGTAGGCAATCAACTTCATTAATGAATGAGTTTGTTTTTATTTTTTATAAATGAGTCATACGTTTTGTTTCCCAACTTAGTATTACATCGCACACCTATTACATTGTTTCTTCCTGCTTTAATATCTGTACAAATTGCGTTATCTCCTCCTTGCTCAGCAACAATACCAAATATATAATTATGAGAAGGGGCAATCACTTTTCCATTCCCATCAACATAATTGTCCAATCGTAACGTTGTAGCATTTCTACTATAATGATGGAAGATATCATAAATTCTGTTCTCCATTGAACCTTCTAAATAAATGGCTGCATCTCTATATTCATCACCAACTCTATTCAGAATAATATTGCTGATGCTGTTAGCATTATTAAATCCTTTCAAATAAACTGCACAATTTATATGCTCAATAACCAAATCTCTTACGGTGTGAAAAAAAGATGCTGTTGAACTATCCCCTTTATTTTGAGCACTGTATAAAAATATGCCAACTGACGGTTCAACTGTTTGGCCACACCCTTTTATGGTTAAGTTTTTCACAACTGAATATAGGATGTTTTGATTTGTTATGCTTTTATTTTCGTGTCCTATTTTTATAATCCCTTCCTTGAGTGGGATTTCAGATTCTATCAAAACTCTTTTGTTTTCACCTTCTATCGTCGAATAAGATTTTGACAGCCAGATCATGGGCTGATTATTATTACTCTCTTTGACTCTGATTAACTTAACGCCTGCTTCTAAAAAAAGATTTTTATTTACTGTCAACTTTTTGTCTAACCGGTACACACCTTTTGGTACTCTTGTAACTATATGTTTTTCTGTTAACGCTTTTTGAAATGCCTTTGATGAATCCGTCTTGCCCGATGGGTCTGCGCCATAAAATAAAACATTATTTGTGTTCTCGTTTTCGGCAACATAATAATTTTGATGACAACTTTGAAAGCACAACATCAATAGCATGATATAAAAAGCATTGTTCATTTTATCGATATTTATCATTTGCAAAATCAAGTGCGCTCAATAAAATATCACAAGCTTCATCCAACTCTTTCATTGTATAAATGAGTGGTGGTGCCAACCTAAATGATCTGTTATTAAATAAAAAATAATCAATCAAAGCACCATTATTAAATGAATGATTAACGACATGTTTTAAATATTTTCTTTTGGTAAGTTCAACGGCCATCATTAAGCCAGAGCTTCGTATCTCCTTTATGATAGGGTGAGATAATTTTTTTAAAATAAAGGCTTCCTTTTCTAATACACTTTCAACTATGGATTCGTCAATAAGTGTTTTTAATGATGCGTAGGCCGCAGCACACATCACGGGGTGTCCTCCAAACGTCGTAATATGACCTAAGTCTGGTTTTTTTGTAAACAGATTAATCAACTTTTTATCTCCTACCAACCCTCCGATTGGCATACCGCCTCCCATTGCTTTTCCAATGCATAATAAATCAGGAATTACATCATATTTTTGGTGAGCAAACATTTTTCCTGTTCTTCCGAAACCCGTTTGGATTTCATCAAGAACAAATAAGGTCTTTGTTTCTTTACACCGTTTTTCTACTTTTCGCAGATAGTCATTTTTTGGAACATTTATACCTGCTTCTGCTTGTACTGGTTCAAGAATAACCGCAGCTGTTCTACATGTAATTTTTTTGAGGTCTTCTACATTATTAAACTCAATATGTTTGATTCCTGGAATGAGTGGAAGAAAGGCACGAGAATAACTGTGATCAGATCGTAATGTTTCTGCTCCCTGTGTACTTCCATGGTAAGCATTGCTACACGATACGATTTCAAATCTGCCTGTTGCTCTTTTGGCCAACTTCATAGCAACTTCTAACACTTCACTGCCTGAATTAAGGAAATAGATACAATTCAGTGAATCGTCTAATTGTGACGTCAGTAAATCAGCATAAGCAACCTGAGGTCCTTGAATATGTTCGCCATAAACCATAGTATGCAAATGCTTATCCAATTGATTTTTAATTGCTTCAATAACTTGAGGGTGTCTGTGTCCAAGTGAACTCACAGAAATGCCTGAATTTAAATCGAAATATTGTTTGCCATGAACATCATAAATAAAAATTCCCTCGGCATAATCAACTTCCAACGCAAGCGGATAAGTTGATGTTTGACCGATGTTATTTAGAAAAATGTCTCTTTTGGATAATGCCATTTAAAGGTAATCTGAAAAACAAAGCTAATATAAGAAGCCACAATATTTGATCATCTTAATAAAGTAATTTTTTAAACAAGCTAATGTTTTGAAAATATGGGTTTTGAATTTGCGTTATATTCTTGTTAAATAGAAGCTCATTTAGAAGAAAATAGCCTTAAATAGTGGAATTAGGCTTCGTTTTTGCCCATCTTTGTTTAGTTACTAATCATAATAAAATATACAATGTCTAAATCACTTTACATTTCTTTATTCTTGTTCATGGCTACATTGATAAGTGCACAAGGTATTTCCTTTTTTCACGGCACTTGGCAAGAAGCACTTGATGAAGCTAAAAAAACAGATAAAGTTGTCTTTGTAGATGCTTATGCAAAATGGTGTGGTCCATGTAAAGCAATGGCAAGAAATGTTTTCACTCAAGAGGAAGTTGGTAACTATTTTAATGAAAATTTCATCAATCTTAAGTTAGACATGGAAGAAAAAGATGGGATTTCATTTGGAAGAAAATATCCGGTGTCTGCCTTTCCAACATTATTCTTTTTGACGCCAGATGGTGAAATGATAAAAAAGTCTGTTGGTGGTAAAAAAGCAAAGGACTTAATTGAACTAGGAAAAAACTCGCTGAAAGGATATGATAAAAGTGGTCAATATGTTGATCAATATGAAGCTGGAAACCGAGACTTTGACTTAATGCTAAATTATGTAAGCGCATTAAATAAAGTGGGTAAGCCAAGTCTAAAAATATCAAATGATTACATCTCTTCAAATCCAAATATTTCCGATGACCAAAAAGCAAAGTTTTTGTTAGCTGCAATTACAGAATCAGACTCTAAATTGTTTGAAGAATTAATGCCGCTTAAGAAAAAGGCCAAAAAACATGCTACTGAAGAAGAGTATGAGAAAAAAATAGAAACGGCTTGTATGAAGACCGTTGCAAAGGCTGTCGAATATGAGTTTGAAGAACTCCTAACTGAGGCCATTGAAAAATATAAAGAAGCTGATGCCGGTGACCATAAAAAATTCGCTTTTGAAGCAAAACTTCACTACAATGCGCTCATGTCCAATTACGAGCCTTGGGTAGATTTGTCAAAAAGCTATTTAAAAAAATATGGAAAGAAAAATCCTGCTATTTATAAAGAACAACTATCAAGTTTGAAAAAGAACTTTAATTATGTAGATGAGTCGACAGAATATGCAACAACCCTAGCAAAGGGGTTGATTAAATATGAAGACACGACACCTAATTATATGTTGTACATTCAAATGCTTTTAAGTTGTGATAAAGGAAAAGAGGCCATCAAAGTGACAAAGGAAGCTATTAAAAAAGCCAGTAAGAGAGACGAAAATACTAAGCAACTAGAACAATATCTTGATTATATCCAAAAGGAGCAATTAGATTAAACCCTTTATGATCGTTCGATTCCTAATACTTTTATTTGTTGGATCCACTCTGTCGGCCCAAACGAGATTGAGTTTCAATGAAATAAGTTTGGAGCGCGCATTGCAGAGAGCTAAAGTCGAAAACAAATTAATTTTTATTGATTCCTATGCTTCATATTGTTTACCATGTAAGCAAATGGATGTTGAATTTAAAAATCAAGAACTTGCTTCCTATTTCAATAAGCATTTTATCAATGTCAAGGTAAATATGGAAGGCGTCAAAGCGAAGACATATAAAAACGCTTTTCAAATAGTTTTCCTTCCTTCTTTGATTTTTATTGATAAAAACGGAAATCAGAAAACCAAAATAGACAACCTTGTTTCAGCCAACGAATTATTATCAATTGGTAAGTTTATTAACAACAAATATGGACCAAATGCACCTTTGGTTGCTTCGGCTCCAGCCAATAGTCCAAAATCAGCCTCAAAGAAAACAACTCCAATCAGAAAACCGACAACTGTATCAAAACCAAAACAAGCTGTCGTTCAAAAGAATCCTGATATAAAGTTTGAAAACTCGACTCCTCCTGTACAGGAGGCTGACGAAAAAATTCTTTTTGTTATGGGCTCAGAAAATGTACCTCCAGATGTTATGCGTGAAGAAGCTTACTTTAGAATGCAATTGATGGACGGCAGTCATAATGATGCTGCTAAGAAATATTTAGCAACACAATCGGAATGGCTAACGGAAACGAACATGCGATTTATTTTTGATTTTTTAAATTCTAGCAGGACCCCAACATTCGAACATCTGATTAAAAATAAGTCGGCTTACATTCAATTACTTGGCGAAGCAAAAGTTGATCAAGCCATACATATTATTACCAATAAAGAACTCGAAAGAGGATTCCCAAGACCTTCAATAGAAGAGGCAGAATATTTATATAGAATAAAGGGAAGTGATAATCCAAAAGAATTGGCCAGCCAATATAGGTTGAATCTTTATTATGAGCAGGCGCGGTTTGATGAATACATAAAATATGGATTTATCTATTTAGATGAATTTGAAGAAAACGATCATTTAAAGTATAACTTAAGCAAACTCCTTCAACAGAAGGACGATAAAAAATCTTTGAAGAAAAGCAGAAATCTTTTAGAGTCACTCATTAAAAGCAACAAAGACAATGAATTATATTTTCTTTCATTGGCGCAAACTTATGACAAATTAAATGACAGGAAAAAAGCAGTCAGCACGATCAAAAAGGCGATGCAGATTTGTAAGCAAAAAAATATTACAAATAATGATGTCAATAATTTGTATATCAAATTAACCGAAACATAAATCAGATGCCAGCCATTGGGTCTTTGTCGTAACCAAAGTCATTCCAGCTTTTTCCTGCTTTAACATTTTTCATAGTCACCACTTTCCCGAAAAAATCGTGCTCGGTAGAAAATTGAGCGCCTAGATGCGTTTCCCAACCTGACCAAGCGTTATAGATTCCTTTAATCGGAATAATACTGGTCCACATTTTCCATCCGGTAGGTCTGTTATTGTCATCCAATAGCCACAAGTAAGCGTCACCAGGTGTCACGCCACCAGAGTTATATTCTATTAACAATGCTTTTTTGTCTTCAACATCAACAACTTTTCTAGATGTTCCTTTATCAAATATTTTAAATGGCGCCAACATCCAAAATGAATCATTACACCAATTTGACCATGCTTTTTGTTTTGCTTTTTCATGGGCATCTCCTTCTAATAAAATGTCATTTTGAAATGCTTGCGCATTCAGCGTATTAAGATTCATATAAACCTTAATGTCGTCATATTCAATTATGGCTTTGTTGTTCACTTTATCCCATAAGTATTTTTGTCCAGGTCTGAAAAATTCCCATTGCAGAAAAGGAATTGTATCAAAGGCATTTTTATCAATAGTTTTGAGCATGCTTTCGGCCAAAGCATCTGCCTCTGCTCCAGATTTTCCTTCTGGCTTTTTCTCACTCATCACTTTTACAGCAATAAATCCAGCAATGAATAAAAAGAGTATCAGGTATAAAAGGTATTTTAAAAATTTCATTGTTTGGTTTTTATCGCGTGATATATTTTGTTTTGGTTCTTAACTTTCTTTCAAATTAAATTGCAAATACTTTATACTATCTGCATTTGATATGTTTGCGTTTTCGTAGTATGTTTTTATATCCAAATCAGGATGAAGCATTTCTTCATCACCATAGACATCGTATGTATCTAGTTTTGTTATGTGCCCTTCTTCTTTTATAACCTCTTTTGTATGAAAGTACATAACATCGGAATCAGTTTTTAAATGTATTGGGCTCTTTGGCTTTAAAAACTGTTTGTAAACACCTAAATAGTTTGGTGATGTCAGTCTTCTGTTTACTTTTCCTTTTTTTAAAAACGGGTCTGGAAAGGTAATCCAAATTTCATCAATTTCATTTTCGTTAAAAAATAAATGGCAGAATTCAATTTTAGTTCTTAGAAAGGCAACATTATTCAAATTGGACTCAATGGCAATTTTAGCTCCTTTCCATATTCTTGCACCTTTTATATCTACTCCAATAAAATTTCTATCTGGATACCTTTCCGCCAAAGCTATGCTGTATTCACCTCGGCCACAAGCCAGTTCTAATGTTATAGGGTTCTCGTTTTTAAAATGCTCAGAATGCCACTTTCCTGACATTTCTACCGAAGTATCGTGATTGGCCACAAGTAAGGGATTTCTTGGGTCATAATTTTCATAAACATTGTCAAATGTTAATAATTCCGTAAACTTCAATAATTTATTCCTTCTCGCCATTATATAGTTGACCTTTAGAGTTCAAAAATATCTCTATTTTCGCGCTATAAAAATCTTTATTTTGAAGAATCTTTTAATTGCAGTCATATTTTGTTTTGGATTAACCATTAGTGCACAACACAGAGTCGGTGTTAGGGCTGGGTTAAATTATTCAAAATTTAACGGTCCGGTAGAACCTAATGAATCTTATGATATCACCGGTGGTTTCCATTTTGGTATAAATTATACTTACGAATTCACTTCTGTTTTTGGGTTAAGAGGTGAAATACTCTATACACAAAGAGGAACCAAGCGATCGTATGATGGAAAGTCATATTATATTGTAAATCCTATTGCTCCGGCCGACATTCCTACTTTTGTTGACTACGGAGATGTCCTTATGGATCTAAAGGTGTCTAATGCTTATCTTTCAATACCTATAACAGCGCAATACAGATTAAATAGGAAATTTGAACTTTTTGGAGGAATTTCTTTAGACTTTGTTGTTGGACCAACAGGAACGGGGAAAGTTAAGTTTGTCAGTGACGATGATCCCAACATTAATTTTACACAATCTCTAGACTATAGGTACAGTTCTGATGTTGTTGGGCAGTATAATACATTTTTATCTGAAAACATCTTGGTCAATATTGATGAGCGCCTATCAACACTTCCTAGAATCATCGGTGCTTATTATAATTTTCCTTTCCCTTTAGATCCTGAAGAAGACATACCATCGTTAATTAACGGATTTGATTCTCACTTAATAGGTGGCGTAAACTATTTCATAAACAGTGGCTTCTATGTTGGTGCAAGAATAGAATATGGCTTACTAGATACCACAAATGCTGCTGTTGATTATAGTCTGGGCGAATTAGATGAAAATGAAAACTACATCTTTAGAGATGACAGTGACAAATCATTTAATTTAAGTTTGTCTTTCGGATTTAAGTTTTAAGCCTCAACCATTTTATCTGCATTTTCTGCCATCTGAAGTTTTTCAATAATTTCAGTAATGTTACCATCCATTATTTTATCCAGACTATAAAGTGTCAGATTAATTCTGTGGTCAGTAACTCTATTTTGCGGATAGTTATATGTTCTAATTTTATCAGATCTGTCACCTGTTCCAACTAAAGATTTCCGTTTCTGCTTTTGTTCAGAATATGCTTTTTCGCGTTGGGCTTCCTTGATCCTTTGATACAACTTTTGCATCGCGATTTCCCTGTTTTTGTGTTGAGATCTAGAATCTGTACTTTCTGAAACGATGCCTGTTGGAAGGTGTGTAAACCTTACGCCCGACTCGGTTTTATTAACGTGTTGTCCACCTGCGCCACTTGAACGGAATGTATCTACTTTTAAATCGTCTTTTTTAACGTCGATTTCATCTAGCTCAAACTTGGGCATTATAACAACCGTTGCAGCTGATGTGTGAACTCTACCTTGAGATTCTGTTTTAGGAACTCTTTGAACCCTGTGTGCTCCAGACTCAAATTTGAGCTTTCCAAAAACTTCATCTCCAAATATTTCTAAGACAACTTTACTGTATCCTCCTGATGATCCTTCATTTAAAGTAACTGTTTCAACTTTCCAGTTTTGAGATTCACAATACTTAGTATACAAACGATACAAATCGCCTGCAAAGATACTGGCTTCATCACCTCCTGTTCCTGCTCTTATTTCCATGACAACATCCAATTTGTCATCTGGATCTTTAGGAATTAAAAGCACTTTGATTTCTTCGTCAAGCGCTTCTTTTTGGGGTTGCAGAATATCTATTTCTTCTTTTGCCATTGCCTGCATTTCCGGATCAGGATCGGAAAGCATTTCCTTGGCATTTTGTATATTTTCAATGACATCTTTGTAGACTTTATACTTGTCTACGATGACTTGCATGCCTTTATACTCTTTGTTAAGTTTAGAAAACTTTTTCATGTCCGTCACTACTTCGGGATCGGAAAGTTTTTCTTCAATACTCAGAAAATGATTGTAAATGGCTTCTAATTTGTCTAACATCTTAATTCAATAAATAGGATAATTAATCGCAAGCGAACTTACGTTAAAAGTTTGTGAAGTTATAAATTAAAAGACGCGCTAAATAAATCGAATTTTGTTCTTGATATTTTGGATTAGATCTGTAGAAACGGTGGGTCTAGTTACGTTGTTTTTTATGAACTCTCTGAAGTTCTTTTCTTTATTGAAGATTTTAGAGCATCTGGGATCTAAATTGACCTGTTGTAATAATTCTTGTCTTTCTTTATCTGCGAGTGCATTATCGAAAAATAAGCTAACTCTGTTTTGGATTTCTTGAATGTTGTTTGAATTTCCCATTTGTTTTACTTTTTAAAATCAACACATTACGTTCAATAAAAATGGAGTTCGTTACTAAAAACAATAACTAAGTTAAGGAAAATTTATCACTCCTCTTCAGAAGATTTATTTGATTTTCCTGTTTTATTTTGACTTCTTTTGTCCTCGTATCCGAGATTCTCTGCATAAGATTTCAACTTCTCTTTGAGCATATTTCTTGCTCTAAATAATCTCGAACGGACGGTTCCTATTGGAACATCTATGATTTTGGAGATTTCTTCATATGTAAATCCCTCAACATCACATAATAAGACGACAGTTCTAAAATCTATTGGTAATGAATTGATCGCAATGGTCACTTCATCACCCATCATGCTGTCGAATAATTCTTCTCTAAGGTCTAGATAGCCTTTGCCACCATTGTCACCACTATCGTGATAATTGACAATATCCTCAAAATCAACCCTGGTTGGTTGTTTACTACGCTTACGATAATGATTAATGTAAGCGTTTTTCAAGATTTTAAACAACCAAGCCTTCGCATTAGTTCCCTGAATGTACCTATCAATGAATCTGTGTGCCTTCATATAGGTCTCTTGCACCAAATCATTGGCATCATCCTCATCATAAGTTAGGTGATAGGCAAAGGTTTTTAACGCATCAATGTGCGGAAAAAGCTCCTTTTCAAAGATTTCATGATTATCAGCCAATTGATCAAATTTTGATGATTGACAAACATACGTAAAAAAGCGATAATTCGTTAATCACTATAAACCTGTCATATTCAACAAAGGTTAATCACTTCATTCTCTGAAACGATATATATACTGTTCTTTTCATTGACTTCCATGATATGTAAGCCAGTGAAAGCACCAAATGCTGGTAAAATCAGTTGCTTTTCAGAAATATAATAACAAGGAAATCGCAAACTCTGCCTTCCTTTACCAACCATTTTAACGCCTGGATGAATATGACCGCAAATATTAAAATGCGCTGAAGAATCAATAGGAAAATGAGTAAAAATGAATCCTTTAATTATGAATTCATCATTATGTAAAATAAGATTTTCAGCCCGATACTCTTCTACTGGTAAAATGTCATGATTCCCAATAATGAGATGAAATACCACATGAGAAAATTGACCTAAAAGATTTTTAAAAAGATGCCATTGGTTATTATGGTGGCTATGAAAAAGATCTCCTAAAATATAAACCACTTCTACTTCATTATTTAATAAAAGCATTGAAAAGCGCTCAAAATTTTCCATTTCTGCATCTATAGGTACGGCAATGCCGTTTTTCCTAAAATGAGAAATTTTGCCTAAATGTAAATCTGCTAAAATCAAAGCTTTCTCTTCTTCCCAAAGAATTGCCTTTTCACTTAACAACCTTAAACTTTGGCCATTTATAATATGAATTAAGTTTGCTTGATTACTGTTCCTTTCCATACAATCATTAAATACAATAACTTCAACAGTCTAAACTAGGGAACTAATTTATCCTACTTTATATTATTATCCTTAGTATTTGATAAGAATTACAAATTATCACCTTAAATCTAGAGCAATATTTTTTTTATCTTAATCTAGATTTTATTTTCGCAAAGTAAAATTTAAAATAATAATGGGAAGAGCGTTTGAATATAGAAAAGCCACAAAATTTGCCAGGTGGGACAAAATGGCTAAACAGTTTTCGAAAGCGAGTAAACATATTACAATAGCTGTTAAGCAAGGTGGTCCAGATCCTGATACAAATGTGCTTTTAAGAAGAGCTATTCAAAATGCCAAGTCTGTCCAAATGCCAAAGGACAAGATTGAAAATGCGATAAAAAAAGCTGCAGATAAAGACACAAGTAATTATGAAGAGACTGTCTACGAAGGCATGGCACCACATGGTGTCGCTGTCGTTGTTGAAGCAGCAACTGATAATACCCAAAGAACAGTCGCAAATGTCCGTTCTTATTTTCGAAAAAAAGGTGGTTCTCTCGGAACCCAAGGCATGCACGATTTTCTATTTAACAGAAAAGGTGTTTTCTATATTGAAAAAGAAAACATTGAAGATCTTGAAGAACTTGAATTAGAAATGATAGACTACGGTTTAGAAAGCATTGAAGAAGACACCGTAGAAGAAAAAGACTTCTACAAATTATATGTTGCTTTTGAAGATTTTGGCAAAATGCAAGAAGCATTAGAACAAAAAGATATTAATGCCGAAAAATCTGAACTGGAAAGAATTCCTACCATAACAAAAGAACTTTCTGACGAACAAGTTGATGAAGTTTTAGCGCTTGTCGATTTGATGGAACAAGACGATGATGTCACAAATGTATTTATCAATTTAGCTTAAAATTTGGTTTTATAACTGTAACGATTTTTAAAGGAGCTTGATTTTAAATAATTGTAATTCCTTTATCATATCTTTAGTCTATTATGAAAAAAACGCTTCTACTTTTTTCCTATTTACTGATCTGTTATATTTCGAATAGTCAAGTTAATATTGAATACATCAACAACTTATGTCCTGAACCTGATGTCTTAACAGTTTGTGTAGAAGATCACCCTTTTGCAGGTAAATACAAATATGAAACCGTCCATCAGTTTTGTTCACAATCTCCAATTACATCTGTAGGTGAATCAGACATGACGGTGAATGCACGTGGGCATTACTTTGTGAGAGACTTTAGTTTTGGTGCTTGGAATGCATGCTTCGGTGATACTATTGGCACCATTGGAACTGTAGAAATGAGAGCCACTTGTAGTTTAATCGAAGGCGTTGTAGGTACCGATAGATTTGGTAATATTTGGTCATCTGATGGTTTTAGTTTTGAAGACAATTCCTTTTCATATAATTGGTTTAACACCTACGGTGATTTTGGTCGAACAACTTTGACGCCAATAGACGGTCGTGTGCTCAATGATCCAACTACTGTTTTAGAAGATAACTATTCAATTTTATGGTCTACTGGAGAAACCAGTCACAGTATTGAAACAATCGAAACGGGCGATTTTTCTGTTACCGTCACAGATCCATCTGGGGGTTTCGTTGTTGCGGAAATAAGAATTGAAGAAGATCCTTCGACATTAGAAGAGGAATGCGGCGGTCAAATAATAGACATTTCATACTTTTTAGACTCCAATGAAAATGGTACGCAAGATAATGGTGAGATGATGTTATTTCCTGGCGACGAATACGTCAATTTAATTCCTCAAGAAAACATTCACGGTATTGTAAATAATCAATTTGATCGATTTGTTGTTGATCCAAACACCTATTCATTTGAGTTTGTAAATGAAAATTATCGCCCAACTAATTTGCCTTCAGAGTTTACGATTACTAAAAATTCTGGAACATCCTATTTCAATATTGGCATCAATCCGATTTCGATTATTCATTCTGTTGATGTTGCCTTAACAGCAACAGCAATTGAACGGTGTGATAACATCATACCTTATAAATTAAGAATTCAAAACGACGGGACAACGGCTTATTCAGGTGATGTTTCCCTAAGCTTCGATCCATTAATAAAATTTGTTTCTGCTGAAAAGACGCCATCTGGTCAAAGTGAAACTTCGCTTACATGGAATGTAAACATTACACGACCAACAGATTTTGTAGAAATCATCATTTACTTTTTACTGCCATCTTCCGACTATGTAGGTGATATTCTGTGTATCACACCCAATGTAGATGTTTTTAATAAAGCCTTTAATGCGCATTGCTTTGAGTTGCGCTGTTCACATGACCCCAACGATAAACATGGTCTGCCACATCGAGGAGGAGAGAATAAGTTGGCGTATGACGAAACTATTGAATATACTATTCGGTTTGAAAATTTAGGAAATGATACTGCATTCAACATTAAAATCACCGATGAAATCGAAGAAAATTTTGATTTAAGATCTTTTCAAATGCTGCAGTCATCACACTCCATTTCTATGCACTGGATTGATAGAAATAACACATTGAATGTAAAGTTTGGTGATATCCAATTGCCATCCATTGCTCAAGATTCCATCGCCAATAAAGGCTTTTTTCAATTTAGAATAAAGCCAAAGGAAGATTTGCCTGAATTAACAAAACTTAAGAATAAAGCATCGATCTTTTTTGACAGTAATGCTGCTATAGTAACAAATACAACTTCGCACCAACTTGTTTCTAATTTAACATCAACGCACATCAAGAATGATGATATCAATTTTTCTATTTTCCCTAATCCAACATCAGACTTGTTGAACATCTCAATATATGAGCCGAATGCAAATACATTCAAAATATCTGTGTTAGATATCAATGGAAAAAGGGTAGTATTTGATTCCCAAAATACGGTGATTAATTTAGACCGCTTTGAAACGGGTGTTTATTATTTAGAAGTAAAAAATAAATCTGGTAACAAAAGCATTCAAAAGTTTGTAAAGCTATAGCTCTATTTCTCTTTTAAAAATTGCAATGTCATTTTAGCGATTCTATCGTTTAATTTTTCGCTGCTCATTTTTTCACGCATCCTATCGACGATAATTGGAAAAGCCAGAGGTGTAGGCTTTTGTGGGTATGAAACTATAAACGTCTGGTTTTGAATTCTATTTAAAGCATTTTTCATTCGTGCTTCTTCCAATTGAAAGGTCATTACTTCTTCATAAGTTTGGAGATAAAGCAAGTTTTCAGGTTCATAGTCTTGGAATACACCAAACAACAAAGATGACGAGGCTTGTAAGTGTCTGTTCTTTTTGGCCTTACCAGGAAAACCCTGAAATATAAGACCAGAAATTCTGCATATTTCTCTGAATCTTCTTTTGGCAAGCTCCGTTGCATTTATACTAGATTGAATATCTGTTCCCAAACCGTTAGGAGAAAACAAGTCTTTCTTAATTAGTTTTTCTACATCAATTTTCTTGTCGGACAACAATTCAAATCCATAGTCATTCATTGCAAACGAAAAACTTATTGGTAATATTCTTGATAATCGTTGAGCTATAAGTGCGCCCATACCTTCGTGAACATATCGTCCTTCAAAGGGATACATTAACAAATGAAAGCCCTCTTTTGTCTCAAAGTATTCTATTAAAAATTCATTCTTTGATGGGAGTGAACTTTTCTCATTTTGTAAATCAAATAATGGTGATAATCTATTCAATTCTTCGTCTTGATAATTGCCACTTTCGTATTCATACAGCTTTTCACGGAGGACTTCTGACATTTCGGAACTCAATGGAATTCTACCACCAAGGTAAGAAGGAATCCGTTTGGTCTTTTTCTTGCTTTTTCGGACCAGAACATTCATGTCTTTTATCATCACCAATTCCAGTGCTCTGCCGGCAAACCAAAAACTATCTCCTACATTTAAATGACTAACAAACCACTCTTCCACAGTACCGATTCGGCCTCCTTTTAAGTATTTGATACTCAACATGGCGTCACTCATAATGGTGCCGATGCTTAATCTGTGTCTTTGCGCAATCTTTCGGTCTATTATTTTATAAACGCCTTCTTCAACAATTACTTTTTGATATTCATCATAAGCTTTTAAGGACTGAGAACCTTGTACTAAAAAGTTTAGGATTCTCTGCCATTCCTCAGGTTGCATGCTGTCAAAACAATGTGTGTTTTTAACTTCTTTATAAATCAAGTCAGGCGTAAAACCTTCAGAAACGGCTAATGTCATTAAGTACTGTATCAGCACATCCCAAGATCGGATATATGGGATTCGTTCTTCCACGGATACTTTTTCAACAGCACTTCTAAGTGCTGCTGCTTCTAATAGTTCTAACGCATGGGTTGGGAGGAAGTAAATTTTACTCACAGCACCTGGTTCGTGACCACTTCTTCCTGCTCTTTGCATGAATCTGGCAACACTTTTAGGACTTCCAATTTGAACGATCGTTTCTACCGGTCTGAAGTCCACGCCCAAGTCTAGGCTTGAGGTTGCAACGACAACTTTTAATTCTCCTTCATACAATCTGTCTTCGACCCAATCTCTTATCTCTCTGCTTATCGAACCGTGATGCATAGCCATGCTGCCTGCTAAGTCTGGTAATTTATCAAGCAATGTTTGGTACCAAATTTCAGACTGTGCCCTTGTATTAGTAAATATCAAAGTTGTCTTTCCTGTTTGAATAATTGGAATCAATTTGTCTGCTAATTTAAGACCAAGATGACCTGCCCAAGCATACTTTTCAACGACATCTGGAAAAATTGGGATAACATCAATTTGCTTTTTAATGTTTGCTCTTATCAGAACCTTCTTTTCCCGATTGTGGTTTCCAAGCAATACATCTCCTGCTTCATCAATATTTCCAATTGTAGCAGAAATACCCCAAATTTTCAAAGATGGATTTAAACCTTTCAATCTTGAAATCGCTAGCTCACATTGAACGCCTCTTTTCGAACCCATCAGCTCATGCCATTCATCAAATACTAATGTGTGCAATCCTTTAAAAAAAGATGGATACTTTTTTGTAGCTAAAAGAACATGTATACTTTCAGGAGTAGTGATAAATATTTGTGGTGGGTTTTTGATTTGTTTTTTCCTTTCGGTAGTATTAGTATCGCCGCTTCGAATGCCTACCTTCCAATCTAAACCCATTCCTTTTAAGGCTCTTTCTGATGATATCTTTATTTCCTTGGCTAACGCACGAATAGGTGTTACCCATATTATAATAGGCCCTTTTGGTGAAAGGTCATCATTTTCATTAAAATAAGAGATGAATGCGCCAAATAAAAGTGCGTATGTTTTTCCGCTTCCCGTAGGTGCATTTACAATTCCAGAATATCCTTCCTTACAATGTTGCCATGTATTCATTTGAAAGTCGTAAACCTCCCAATGATTAGATTTAAACCAATTCTTTACCCTTTGTGTATTAACGTTTTCCAATGCGTCTAAAATAAGTTATCTTTATGATTATAGAACAATAATCATATACAAATGAACAAGTCCGTTCTTTTTTTATATCTATTCTTTTTCAGTACTAATTTGGTGAGTCAATCCTGCTTGCCTTCAGGAATTTCAATTTCCACTCAACAAGAAATTGATGATTTCGCTACTAATTATCCAGGTTGTACTGAGGTATTAGGACCTGTAAATATTGATGGATTTAACACTGGTCACATTCAAAACTTGGATGGCCTTTCTCATATAACTTCGATTGGCAGTTATTTGCGAATTAGAAATAACGCTGCCTTACCTAACTTATCTGGTTTAGTGTCTTTGAAAAATATTGGTACTGCCTTCCATATCGAAAACAATCCACTCATTTCAAGTTTGGCAGGTCCAGATTCGCTGAGCAGTGTAGGAGGTATTTATTTAGAAGATCAGCCTAACCTTTTAAGCTTTTCTGGATTAAATGACAGCCTTACAATTGGCTATTTGCATATGCACGACAATGTCGGTATTTCTGATTTTACTGGTCTTGAACATTTAACAGAATTGCCGACTGGGATAACATTGTTTGATTCTGATATTACTGGTTTTCAAGGGTTAAATAATGTCACACATATTGGTGGTGATTTCTTTCTATTTAACTTATCTAACATTACAAATTTTCAAGGTCTGAATAGTCTGACAAATATTGGAGGCATTTTTTTTCACAACAACACTTCAGTGATTAATTATGCTGGTTTGGACAATCTCACAAGTGTTGCTGGCGGAATGTTGGTTGTTGGAAATAATCAATTAACTGGTTTTACTCATTTAATGTCATTAACAGATATTTCATTGTACTTACAAATAACTGCGAACCACTTAATTAAAAATTTGAATGGTCTTTCCAATCTTACGACACTTAATGGTTATATTGAAATAATCAATAATAACGATTTGGAATCTTTAGTTGGTTTGGGAAATATTGACTTGTCTGGCCTGACGTCGTCTCCTCTAGGATATGAAATTGATGTCAGACTAAATCAGAGTCTCAATACCTGTGCTATTGACTTTATTTGTAGTGCTATAGATGATCCAAATATAAATCTGGATATTGAAAATAATGCTCCTGATTGCAATTCTATAACCGAAGTAACGCCGTTCTGTCCTTCTTGTCTTGTCACTAATGACAATACTTTTACTGGAAATGTAAATAACCTTTGGAGTAATCCAAACAACTGGAGTAAATTGGCTTTACCTGATGCTTGTACGAATGTTTTTATTCCTAATAATAAAACTGTTGTGGTGAACAATAACTTTACGGCTGAATGCAATACGATAGTTGTGCCTTTGAGTTCTGTTTTAAATGTGCAACCAGGAAGCACATTGTCAGTTATTACTGATTAATTTTTTCAGATCACCTAAGGCATTAATTTCATCGACTTTCTTGTCTTTACGCCATCTGAGTATTCTGGGAAACCGAACGGCAACTCCTGACTTATGTCTACTCGATTCAAAAACGGCTTCAAAGGCAATTTCAAAAACAAGCTTAGGAGATACACTGCTTACGGGACCAAATCGCTCAATAGTATTGGCACGTACAAATTTCGAAATTTCCACAAGCTCTGCATCTGTCAATCCTGAATATGCTTTGGCTATAGGCACCAATTTGTCTCCACTTTTTACTGCAAAAGTAAAATCGGAAAACAGGTTAGCACGTCGTCCATGACCCCGTTGGGCATAAAGCATAACAACATCCAAAGTTAAAGGATCATGTTTCCATTTGTACCAATCTCCCTTTTTCCTTCCTGTTTTGTATGCCCCACTTTTTGATTTTAACATCAGGCCTTCAGCATTTATACTGCGGGCCTCTTCTCTGATTTTTTCTAAAGAAGTCCAATCGGTAAATTTTATATTTTCAGACAACTGCCACGCCGAATTTTCTTCGTTTTTAAAATATAATTCTTCTAGCTTTTCTCTTCTGTCCGTCTGATTTTTATGCCGTATATCCTCACCATTAATTTCCAAAATATCGTACAGCATTATAATCGCTGGTCGTTCAGCAATAAATTTTTTGCTTGGAGACTTTCTGCCTAATCTTTTTTGTAAAATATTAAAGTTTTGAACCTTACCTTCTTTAAAAATCAATATCTCTCCATCAACCACAAAATCATCTTCTAGTTCCAACAGTGTTTCGAATTCAGGAAACTGATGTGTTATCAATTCTTCTCCTCGAGACCATAAATATACTTGCCCTTCTCTTTTTATAAGTTGTCCTCTAATGCCATCCCATTTGTATTCGGCCATCCAGTCTTCAGGTTGACCTATCTTATCCAGTTCGACATCAAGGGCATAGGTTAGATAAAATGGGTAAGGTTTAGATTGTGCTGCTGTAGGATTATCCGTTAATAGCAATTCGTCAAATGTTGTTGTATCAGGAGTCCAGTTGCCCATTAACTTATGGGCAATTTCATTTTCTTCCTGATCCAGTTGTTGTGCTAACGCCTTAACTATTGTTTTTTGGGAGACGCCCATCCGAAAGCCACCAGTTATCAATTTGTTGAATAGAAATCGTTCTGACCGACCCAGTTCTTTCCAAGCTTTTTTTATCGCTATTTCCTTTTTATCATCTTCAAGCTTGGCAAGGGCTTGATTATAAGATATCCATTCTGATAATGATTTTTCTCCGTTGCTCTTCTGATTATTCTTGGGCAAAACCTTAGCTATCGTTTCTGCCAGATCGCCGACTACATCATATGTTTCTTCAAATAACCACAATGGAATGTCAGCTTCTTCTGCTGCCCATGCTCTTAATTGAGAAGTTTTAACTGTTCGTTTAGGTCTTTTCCGGGAGAATAGGGCAATCACCCATAAAGCATCTGACGGCGATGCTTCGGCAAAGAAATTTGCCAATATTTTCGTTTTCGCCTTTGTACTGTTTGTACTTTCAAGTTTTTCAAATAATGCTGCAAATAACTTCATACCATTATATTACTAACATCAAGTGACTCTCCTTCAAATAATGTTTTAAGTACTGAAGATTCGATACCTTTTTCACTGATCCATTTTGAAAAAGTTTTTGTATAACCATGGGTTACAAAGACTCTTTCTGCTTGGGTTAACGCCACTGCTTTATTGAGTGCATTCCAATCTGCATGATCAGACAATACAAATCCTTTTTCAGCATTCCGTCTTCTTCTGGTGCCTCTTAATGCCATCCAACCTGAAGCAAAAGCAAATTTGTGATTCTTTATGTTATTTAACCAAGCAGAATCATTAGCACCCGGCGGGCAAATAATTATTGACTTATTAAGCATATCTTGTTGTTGATCACTAACAACCATTGATGATTTTAGATTCACCCCACTGTTTCTAAATATCTTGTTGATATTCTCAACAGCAGGATGTGTCAACACAGGTCCAATACTGTGATCAATATTTTGAATGACACGCTGTGCTTTACCTAAAGAATATGCGCTGATGACACTGGGGTGGTTGTTAGATTGGTTTTCTTTCCACCATTTATTAATTTCCTCGAAAACAATGCTGGGGTCTTCCCATTGAAATACAGGCAGTCCAAACGTTGATTCTGTGACGAATGTATCACACTCAACAGGAATGAAGGATTCAATAAGTTCATCTTGAGAAATGTTATAATCTCCTGAGATTACCCAACATTCATGTTTGTCTCTTAGTCTGATTTGCGAAGATCCAATAATGTGGCCCGCGGGAAAGAACGTTATTTCTACGCCATTTATAACAATAGGTTTTTCATACTCAATACCTTGAATATTTATATGCTTATGTAGTCGGTGTTTTAATATATCAACTGATAGATGATGACTAAGGTAGGATTTCATTCCTTTACGCGCATGATCGGAATGTGCATGTGTGATAAGTGCTTTATCAACTTTCCGCCACGGATCAATGTAGACATTTGCTTTTTCGCAGTAGAGACCGTTTGGTGTTAAAGTGATTAATGACATATTTCTATTTTCTATAAAAAGAACCTTAAATACCAATTTAATACAATAAATTGATATTTAAGTTTTATAATTTTCATCGTTTCATTATGTAAAGTTTCTATTAAATTTTAATATTTTAAATAAAATTATTAGTTTGTTTCTTGATATTAAGTCTATAACCAACTTCACCCTACCCATGAATACTCGTTACCTATCTTTCATTTACTTAATAATAATTCCTTTTTTTTTAACTGGACAAATCACTTATGTAGAAAGCCCCATGGGTTATGTCTGTGGAAACTATGATAGCGGCGGTGACGGTGTTAGAATGAGAGTTTGGCCAACGCCTATAAGCGGAAGTAATGTAACATTTCGAGTTAGAAAATCTCAAAATGGTTCTGGTTGTTCGGGATCAGGAAATTTTGGCACCAGTGGCACAGTAAGAATTAGAGAAGGTTCTATTACAGGCCCAATAGAGGCATCATGCTCAATGTCTTCATGTGGAGGAAGTGCATATATTGATTTAAGTTTCAATTTAAACTTTTCCATTGGCACAGAAAGCTATTATGTTACTGTAGATGCTGGTGGATTTACTTATTGGGCTGGACCCATTGATATCTGTGCAGCAAGTACTTGTGTCGATGGTTCAAATATAAATATAACCAACCCATCTTCTTCAACTGTAATTACGGCTGGATCTAATTATAATATTACATGGAATGGTAGTTTAAATGGATCTTCTTGTAAAGTAGCGCTTGCTTATCGAGTAAATAATGGCGCTTGGATTATTATTGATAGCTCTGAAAATGACGATGGGTCATACAATTGGAGTGTTCCGAGTAGTATAAATTCAACAGATGTTGATCTTATAATATATTATCGACAATTAGATTTGAATTGTAATTTGGTTTATGATATTGTTAGTGGTTTTGATATTATTTCTCCCCCTCCTCCAGACTTAAAGTTGAATTCAAATATCAACATAACACCAACAAGTCCTATTAACGGTTCTTCTATGAGTGCGACCGTTAATATTAAAAACTTTGGTGGTTCTACTTGGTCAGGTGATTTAGCAATGCAACTGTTGACCAGTGCTGGCGCTTACATTACTGATTTAGATCTTGACAATGGTTTAACTATAAATGCCAACGGTTCTCACACCCTGGTCTTCAGTACTTCTTCTGTTTCAAGTCCAGCTGGTAATTATAAAATTAGAATCCAGCAACGTAATAATAGTTCAGGTTCCTGGATTACGACGACCTCAAACGGATATCAAAACCCCAAGGACTTTACTATTCAGGCTCCTGGTTCTCCTGATCTGAAATTAAATTCTACCATTACTATTACACCTTCAAGTCCAATTAACGGCTCCTCTATGGATGCTACTGTGAATATCAAAAACTTCGGTTCTGCTTCTTGGTCAGGTGACTTAGCAATGCAGCTCTTATCCAGTGCTGGAGCTTATATCACTGATTTAGATCTTGATAATGGTTTAACTATAAACGCCAACGGAACGCATACTCTGGTCTTCAGTACTTCTTCTGTATCAAGTCCAGCTGGTAATTATAAAATCAGAATCCAACAACGTAACAATAGCTCTGGTCCTTGGTTAACAACAACACCAAATGGGTACCAAAACCCATTAGACTTCACTATACAGTCTGCATCTTCTCCTGATCTGAAATTAAATTCCAGTATTTCCATTACACCTTCAAGCCCTATTACAGGATCTTCTATGGATGCTACTGTAAATATTAAAAACTTTGGTACCGCTACTTGGTCTGGGGATTTAGTAATGCAACTACTTACAAGTGCCGGAGCATATATCACTGATTTAGATCTAGACAACTCGCTTTCTATTAGCCCTAATGGCACACATACTTTGATTTTCAGTACGGCATCCGTTACTAGTTCTCCAGGGAACTATCAAGTAAGAATTCAACAACGTAACAACAGTTCAGGTCCTTGGATAACGACCACTCCTAATGGATATCAAAATCCACTAGACTTTACTATTCTTCCTGTCTCTTCGCCAGATCTTAAACTAAATTCTAGCATTTCCATTACGCCTACAAGTCCAATTAACGGATCTTCTATGGATGCTACTGTGAATATTAAAAACTTTGGCTCTGCTACTTGGTCAGGAGATTTAGTTATGCAACTTCTTACAAGTGCCGGAGCTTATATCACTGATTTAGATCTTGATAACTCACTTTCAATTAGCGCCAATGGTACACATACTTTGGTTTTTAGTACGGCATCCGTTACCAGTCCTGCTGGAAACTACCAAGTCAGAATTCAACAACGTAATAATAGTTCAGGTCCTTGGATTACAACAACCCCAAATGGATACCAAAATCCTTTAGATTTTACTATTCAATCTTCTTCTTCGACAGATTTACAACTAAATTCTAGCATAGCCGTTACGCCTACAAGCCCTATTAATGGCTCTTCTATGAATGCAACCGTTAATATTAAAAACTTCGGTTCAGCAACATGGTCTGGTGATTTAGTTATGCAACTTCTTACTAGCAGTGGCGCATATATTACCGATCTAGACCTTGACAACGGCTTAACTATCAACGCCAACGGATCCCATAATTTAGTTTTTAATACGGTTTCAGTGACAAGTCCTGCTGGCAACTACCAAATTAGAGTTCAACAACGCAATAATAGTTCAGGACCTTGGTTGACAACAACCCCAAATGGATATCTAAATCCTTTAGACTTTACAATATTAGATAGTGGGGTCTGCTCTTCATTCAACGATCTCCCAAGTACCCCACCAGACACCGAAGCATTTGAGGCCGCTCAGTGCTTATGTGATTTAGGATATATTACGCCACAAAACGGTAATGTTAACCCAGATTCTCCAATAATTAGAGAAGATTTAGCGAAGGTCGTATACTACACATTATATAGAGGAGATGCGGCATCTCCCGCAGTTGATTTCCCGGTACCATTTACAGACCTTGATGATTCAGCACAACCTTACTATAAATATGCAAAAGCACTTTCCTATTTAGAGTATGATGATGGGATAAGTCCATTTAATAGGACTTTTACAAATTTTTACCCTGGTAATAATATACAAATGCGATATGCTTTAAAAGTTATTTTAGAAGCATTTGACATTACAATAAATTACGGAAATGGCGGGACGATACAAAACGTGTCCTATGGAGATGATGCTTACGAATATGTATATACGGCCTGGCAAATGAACCTAATAACGTCTCCAACAGCTGATGCCACCCAAAATGCAATCAGAAGAAATATTTTTATTGTTTTAGATAGGCTTTTAGAATATGGATCGTGCACCGATTGTCAACAAGATTGTTGGCCATTGCCAAATAATAGTGTCGATTACTTTATCCCAGGAAGTTTTACATTAAATAGTTTAGCAAGAAGTGTAAATATGTCTGAAGGTTATTTTGATCAATATCAAAAAACCAGTTTTTCAATTCCTGGAAAAAATATGGTAATGGATTTTACGCATATGTATAATTCGTACCTTTTAGAAATTCCTGATAAATTAAGAACGGTGTGTCCTCTAGGAGCTGGTTGGACTCATTCATATAATTCCTATATCATAGAACAAGACGGATCTGGTTCAATTCCAGACATGCTCTATGTCTTCTGGCCAAATGGAAGTATTAATATGTATGATAGAAACACATTAAATTGTGAAAGCCTTGGCGTTTTTGATGTTATGACAGAATCTGGTTCTAATATTTATATAAAAAAGAAAAACCAAGTTGAATATACCTTTAATAAACACAATGGTATTTGGTATTTAGATTTAATCGAAGATAGAAATGGAAACTACATAGATCCTGTCTTACAAAATGGATTTGACGGTTTGAGAAGGGTTGATCGAGTAATTGATGCTCATGGAAGAGAATTAGAATTCTACTACCAGTCTGGCACTAATTTTCTGTCGCGCGTAAGAGACGAAACCGCTAATCGAAACATTTACTTTTCAGTAAATGGTGATAAGGATCTGGCTAACTATACCAACCCTAAGGGTAATATAACATCTTATGACTATGGCACTTCTTATCTGAAGCACTATCTTGAAGAGATTACACTACCAGAAGGTAATATTATGGATGTTAATTATGATGTCAACAAAAAATTATCAAGCATTCAGTTTCCCGGAATTAACCAACCATTCTCTGTAAATGTTGACCCGAATCATGATAGTACCTCACCCTATAGTTCAGACATCACACATCCCGTTAGTGGTATTACAACGACTCAGGAGTTTGATTTAGAAGGTCGGTTAATTGAAAAAACCGTTGGTAATACAACAACTGAAATAACTTATAACGCAGATAAATTGCCTGTTTCAATTGACTATGAAGGACAGGTCACTGACATTACTTATGACTCGAATGGAAATGTCCTAGAAATAGATCAACCGTTAGGAGTGACACATACTTACACCTATAATGCGCTTAATGATATAACCAGTTATAAGGATCCAAATAACAATACGTCTACTTTTTCTTATGATGGTAATGATAACTTGGACTTAGTGACAGACAATATGGGTTTTATCACAAACCATAATCATAATGGTTCAGGACTTTTAACCTTAGTGTCAAATCCTGAAGGTATCTCTACTACATTTAACTATGATATATACGGTAATCAAACTGCGATTAATCAGCCTTTAAATATAAAAACGAATCTAACTTATGATAATGTCAGCAGGCTCATTGAAATTGAAAACCCTGAAGATCAGATCACAGAATACAATTATGATGTTCACAATTTAATTACGAAATTAGAACGTATTTCAACTGGTGGGAACATTACAACAGATTATAATTATGACCTAAACGATAATCTAACTTCTATTATTAATGATGCGAATAACGCAACGACGATGACATATAATGATAGGGATTTATTAGAAACAATGACATTCGGAAACGATACAAAGGATTTCGAATACAGAGATGATAATCTTTTAGATAAGTTTACAAGGCCTGATGGAACAATATTAAATTACAGTTACGATTCTCAAGGACGTGTTACTAATGACGGATACAGTGGCTATACTTATGATTCTAGAAATAATATTAAAACCATCACACATAATGGAACGACCACTTTTAATTATGATGCCCTAGATCGGATTTCTAATTATAAAGACATCTATAATAAAACTACTAAATATACATACGATGCTAACAGCAATGTAACTCAAGTTGAATATCCAGGAAATTATGATGTCAATTATGTTTATGACGATAATAATAGGCTAATACAAGTCAAATTTAACAGTAATAGTAAAATAATATACTACACCTATTTTGATGACGGTCGATTAAAAAAATTGACCTACCCTAATGGTACATACACTGATTATACTTATGATAATGCAGGAAGGTTAAAAACTTTAATAACAAAAAATTCAAGCAATAACATTATTTGTTCTTATACGTATACTATGGACAAGTTAGGCAACCATACCAATGTAAATGCAATAGAACCTTTTACGGGCCCACCACCGCTGACAACCTTAACTTATAATGGGACTTTCAATGGAGAAAATGAAATTGTGACCTATGGAGGATCAAGTTTCGAACATAATAATAATGGTGAATTAGAGATGAAAAACGGTCGATCATTATCTTTTGATGTTGGCGGAATGATAACTTCAAATGGAAATCGAGACTATGTATATGACGGCATGAAGTTTATGAAAGAAGCCAATAGAAACGGAACCAATAGAAGATATGCTTGGGATATAAGAGGAATAGGCAACATCATTGTTGAATATAATGGGCCAGGAGCTGCCTTGTATTATTATATTTATGGAAATGGTCTATGTGCTCGAGTAAAAGCTAGCAATACAAATGAAGTCCACTACTATCATGGTGACTTTAGAGGTAGTACGATAGCAATGACCGATATCAATGAAAACATAACACATAAATATCAATATTTACCTTATGGAGAAATCAGTCAATATGAAGAAGCGGATAATAACAACCCGTTCAAATACGTTGGCCAATGGGGAGTAATGCATGAAGGAGGCAATCATTATTATATGAGAGCGCGTCAATATGATGCAGAGATCGGTAGGTTTTTAAGCGAGGATCCAGTATGGAATACAAACTTATATAAATATACTGAAAACAACCCTGTCGTTCATTATGATATAAATGGTCAAGAAACAGAAGTTTGTGGTTGGGAGTCTGCTAGTTATGATATTTCCCACTACGATTACTCAGAAGAACTTCAAAAGACAACTGCGCTTAATACCGTGTTTTCACTAAGTGACGAATTAGTTCAAGGGGCTGGTCCAGCCATGGCAATAGCAAATACTGTATATATAACTGTTTCTGATCCTAATTTGACAAATGACGAATTACTTGGAAATATTATTGGAATGTGGGCAGGTTTAGCGGGGGGCTCGATAGGCGTCATTGCAGGCACAATGGTTTGTGGCCCAGCTTGTGGTGCCGTAAGCGGTGTGGTGTTAGCAAGTGTTGCAGAAGATTTTGCAAAGTATAAAACTGTCAGTGCTGTTCCATACTTAGAAGAGTACTATGGTAATTCTTATTATGGAATTGAAACTATAGTAAATTATGGCCCAGGATCTGTTCTTGAATCACGTGGTTACTATCAATTCCAAAATGGTATGAAAATTTACGAAGATCAAATCCCTCAAATTAAAATTAGACGAGACTATTAAAACAATGAAAATGTCACTAAATATTAAACTAACATTCAGCCTTCTTTTAATCACAACTATTGTTTTTTGTCAATCCTACTCCTACGATGATCTTAACAGATTAACACAAGTAGATTATGGTTCAGGAGTTACCATTAATTACACCTATGATGCCCTCGGCAACAGAACACAATATGTTGTTAACGGCGATTGTATTGACTTGTCCACAATAAGTGGCTTGGGTGAAATGGGGTTTGAAGCTGGTCTCAGTTCTTGGGTTCAAGACACCTCAGATGATAACAACTGGACGCTTTACGAAGGCAGTACGCCGACCAATGTTACAGGACCCCCTAGCGCATCAGTAGGTGATCAATATTTATATACCGAAGCTTCTGGTGGAAATTATAATAATCAGCATATAATTGAATCGCCATGCTTTGACTTGAGTCAAATATTAAATGCTAACTTTTCATTTGATTATCATTTGTATGGAATTAATGCAGGATCAATTAAGGTAGAGGTATCTACAAATGGCGGTAGCAGTTACACAACATTAATTCCTGAGGTTAGCGGCAACCAAGGACCTGATTGGCAATCAGATTCAGCTGATATGTCATCTTATCTTACTAGTAATGTCAAAATAAGAATAGTAGCTACAACAGGACCTGGAATTAGAAGTGATATCGCTATTGATAATTTAAAATTAGAGCTTTCAGATTGCGCACCAAACCTTACTGTTACCAACATTACTGAGCCGGTTTATGAATCACAAAACACCTTATCTACTTCTGGAAATGTGATCGTAAACTCTGGTAATAATGTTCAGTTTAAATCTAATATCATAACATTAAACCCAGGGTTTGAAGTAAAGACCAATGCTATTTTTACAATTTTAATTGACCCTTGTTCTAACTAAACTTAAATACTAATTATTAATAAAATCAGCCGTCAGCTGAAATTCTGGAATATAGGCTTTAAACATACTGCCATCAAGCAGTCGTTTCATTGCGTAGTAGCCTGTCATTTTACCAATTGGCGTGGCTAATGGCGACCAAGATGAATAATTATATATTTCCCCTGGCTTTATGATCGGTTGTTGTCCGATAACACCTTCTCCTTCTACTTCTTTGACATCAGAATTGGAATCTTTTATTAACCAATACCGCCTCATCAGTTGGACATCAAAAGCCGTATTGTTTTCTACTTCAACAACATAAGAAAATGCATAGTAATGATTCAAGGGTCTAGAAGAGTTCTTTTCATAAAAGGAACCCACCCTTATAGTAATGCCATCTGTTGTTTTTGTCTCTTGTACCATAGTTAAGGTAACATGTGTTTTTCGATTAAGGTTTCAGCATTAGCTAAAGTTTCTTCTAAAGCGTCGTTTAATAACACTTTGTCAAATGCGTGCTCAAATAATAATTCCTTTTTTATCCTTTTTACGCGTCTTTCGAAACTCTTCGCTGATTCTGTTTTTCTATTTATAAGCCTTTGAATAAGTGTTCTGAAAGACGGTGGCTTAACAAAAACGACCAAACATCTTTCTTTATACTTTACTTTTAAACTTTCTGCTCCTCTTACTTCAATATCAAAAAGAAGTTTTTTGCCATTGTCAAGTTGCCTGTCTATTTCAGATTTTAAGGTACCATAATATTGGTTTTCATAAACTTCCTCCCATTCAACAAAGTCACCATTTTTTATTTTTTCTTTAAATGTATCATGGTCTAAAAAATAGTAATCTACGCCATCTGTTTCTTTCGGTCTTTTTTCTCTTGTGGTCGCTGAAATTGAAAAACCCAGATGTTCTTTATACTTTTCAAGAAGGTGTCTGACAATCGTCGTTTTCCCGGCTCCAGAAGGCGCGGTAAAAACAACCATATCATATTTTATACTATCAGAATTCATTTACCTTATAAAATATTTAAAACTTGTTCTTTTACCTTCTCTAATTCGTCTTTCATTTTTACAACAATTTGTTGAATATCTGATTGTTGCGCCTTAGCACCTAAGGTATTAATTTCTCTTCCCATTTCTTGGGTTATAAATGAAAGTTTTTTTCCTTTTTGAATATCACTTTTATCTACTTCTTCAATATAATATTTACAATGTTGAGAGAGTCTGACCTTCTCTTCGTTTATATCCAGTTTTTCTAAATAGAAAATTATTTCTTGTTCAAATCTGTTTTCATCAACATTTTCTTTAGATAAAAACTGAACCAAATTCTTTTTAATTCTTTCCCTTAAGGCTTCAATTCTAATGTCTTCATACTGTTCGATTTCTGACAGCAGTTGCTCTATATTAAAAACACGACTTCTAATATCCTTTTCCAAAGACTCTCCTTCAGATTTTCTGTATTGATAATGTTTTTCTAGCGCCTCTTTAGTCATTTGGCTTAAAGCTTGCCATTCTTCATCTCCCATTTCAGAATCATTCACTTGGATTATATTTGGCAAGCGGATGATGGATTGCAAAATATCTCCTGAGTCAAAGTTGTTTTTGTCAGCAAATGATTTTAGTTCGTTATAATAGCTTTGCATCAACTCTTTATTGAATTGATATTCATCATCGCCCAATTGAGACTCCATAATTAAATTAACATCAAATTTTCCTCTGCATCCTTTTTCAAGAATCATTTTCCTCAGCACCAGTTCTTTATCTTTCAAACTCACATTAGATTTCAATCTGATATCAGTTGTTTTACCATTAAGAGACTTTATCTCTATCCTGTATGTTTTATTGCCAAGTTGGCGCGTAGCTTGACCATATCCGGTCATCGATAATATCATAGATTAAAATTTATCCTTTTGTTTGAGCATTATAGCTTATTTAAAACTTTGAGCAAATGTTAATAGAATATTTTAAATTCTCTAATCCTAGCTACAATTAGCCCATTAATAATACAAATTTGAGTAGCTGGCATTTTATTTAAAATATCGACAACTCACATTTATACTGACAATAGAAAGAAAGCTTTAAGTCAATATGGCTAAAGCATGTATTTACCTAACATAATTAGGTGAAAATCGTGCTTAAATGCTGTTTTAAATGCTTTCTAACTAGATATTTAGAGAAAAGACTGTGCCATTTTATATTTAATTGAAACAGAGTTACTTATAAATAAATGACAAATATTTGGTCCAAATAATAAAAAAGATGAAGAATAGTTTCCTTAAACGATAATTTTTCCGAAATTTGCCATCCCTTTTAAAAAAAGATTAGCATAATTACTTATTAATCAACAAATTACGATAGCATGAGAAAAGCCGATTTAGTGAGCACGATAGCAGACAAAACAGGAGTTCCAAAAGTTGACGTTTTGGTATCATTGGAAGAATTCTTTAAAGAAGTTAAAGATGCACTAGCTTCTGGGCAAAATGTATACATCAGAGGATTCGGTTCGTTTGTTATTAAAAAGAGAGCAAAGAAGATTGGAAGGCACATTAAAAAGAATGTAGCCATTGAAATTCCAGAACATTATATACCTTCTTTTAAGCCAGCTAAGATTTTTGTTGATCAGGTAAAAGAAAATGTAACTTCTTTACCAGAAGACGATAAGTAAACTGATAATGGGATTACAAAAAACGCAAATTATTAGTGTTGTAATCTTTATAGGTTTATTTGGTATCCTCTATTTTGGTTGCGACACAAAAACTAAAGAACATAAGGCTGTTGAAAAGTCAAGAGCTCAAAATATTGAATTAATTAGTCCTGAACGGCTGATCGCAGAAGCGAGAACCCAATTGACTGTCAATGGAAAGAGTGATCTTTTCATGTTAGATGAAGAGTTAAAAGAAGCAGACTCTGATTCTTCAAAAGTTAAAACATATAAAGCTTTGGCATCATTATGGTACGCTGAGCAATATCCCTTGATTTCTGGTTACTACGCAAATAAAGTTGCTGAAATCGAAGAATCAAGTGAAGAAGCTTGGAGCATTGCAGGAACAACTTATGCTATTGCAGCGCAGAGGGTTTCTGATGAAAATGAAAAAAAGCATGCTATTCTTAAAAGCAGAAGTGCTTTTGAAAACGTTTTATCTTTAAATAGTGAAAATGTTGATAGCAAAATAAATCTTGCGCTTAGCTATGTCGAAATG
Source organism: Saprospiraceae bacterium (assembly GCA_013001975.1). Taxonomy (GTDB): domain Bacteria; phylum Bacteroidota; class Bacteroidia; order Chitinophagales; family Saprospiraceae; genus RFSX01. Next base: position 48,600 of record JABDKX010000251.1, read on the forward strand.
CCTGAAGAGGGGAATCCAATGAAGGGGATTTTAATGCTGATCGATTTAAATAAAAAGTATCCTGACAATATTTCTGTTCTTTTAAACTTAGGAAGACTTGCTTTGGGAACTAATCAGCTAGATAAATCTGTTGAAAGACTGTCTAGAGTTGTTTCCATCGACCCCAATAACACCGAAGCTCACTGTTTATTAGCGGAAGTCTATCGAAAAAAGGGAGATTTAGAAAAAGCGTCTCTTGAACAACAAATGTGTGATTTAAAATAAAAAAATTATAAATATGCCTTGCGGTAAAAAAAGAAAACGTCATAAGATCTCTACTCATAAGAGAAAAAAGAGACTTAGAAAAAACAGACATAAGAAAAAGAACAGATAATTAAATTATTAGTATCTGCTGTCTTTGTGGGTCTATTCTGATCGACCCGAGTTATATTACGCTCTTATATCAGTTTCTACACTGAACATGGAGCAATCATATAGACTATATTATTATTCGGGTTTAAGGTCCTCCTTAAATTAATACCTCATTATAGATTATATCTCAGATCTTAAAGGCTGCAGTACTTAAAAAAAAAACTTTGGAAAAGGAGTTAATCGTAAATTCAACTCCCAACAACGTAGAAATTGCCCTACTTGAAGATCGCAGATTAGTAGAGTTACATACTCAAACTAATGATGTTCAATTTAGCGTGGGAGATATATTCTTGGGTAACATAAAAATGCTTCGGCCCGGACTAAATGCCGCTTTTGTTGATGTTGGCATTAGAAAGGATGCTTTTTTGCATTATACCGACCTAGGGCCACAAATCAGATCCGTTCAAAAAATCACTAAACATGCCATCAATAATCAACTGCATGGAAGATTATTAGATGACTTTGTGATTGAACCAGAAAACGAGAAAAATGGGAAAATTGATAAAGTCTTTGTCAAAAAACAACCCGTTTTAGTTCAAATCTTAAAGGAACCTATTTCAACAAAAGGGCCTCGTCTTACTTGTGAAATTACCCTTGCAGGAAGATTTATGGTTATTACACCATTTAAAAATTCTGTTGCTGTATCTAAAAAAATAGTCAATTCCGAAGAGCGAAAAAGATTAAAAGTTCTGATTGAAAGTATTAAGCCGAAGAATTTTGGTTTTATAATTAGGACTGCAGCTGAAGGTAAAAAAGTTGCAGACCTTCATGAAGAAATCAATAACCTGACATCGAAATGGCAAGAGGTTATTGATCAACTTAAAAAGACAAAGAAACCAGGAAAACTATTAAGTGAGGTAGATAAAACAAAAGGCATTTTAAGAGATATTATAAATGACAGTTTTAATAAAATCGTTATTAATGATGCTGATCTTTTTCAAAATGCAAAAGCATATTTGCAAAATGTGGCACCCGAGTCTTCAAAAATATTAAGTCAATACAAGGGTAAAAAACCATTGTTTGAACATTACGGTGTTAATAAGCAAATCAAGTCTTCCTTTGGAAAAACACCCACGATGTCAAGTGGTGCTTACTTAGTAATTGAAGGTACCGAAGCGATGCATGTCATCGATGTAAACAGTGGACCTAAAGGACAAACCAATGACCAAGAATCTTCAGCGTTGGCTGTTAATTTAGAGGCTGGAAAAGAAATTGCTCGTCAGCTCAGGCTACGAGATTTAGGAGGATTGATTATTATCGACTATATCGATATGCGACATAAGGAGAATAAGAATATTCTCTATAATAAGATGAAGGAATTTATGAAAGATGATCGTGCTCAGCATACCATCTTGCCGCTAAGTAAATTCGGATTAATGCAAATTACACGTCAACGTGTAAAACCAGAATTAAAAATTAATACGCTTGAAGTTTGTCCTTCTTGTAATGGAAGTGGTAAAATAGAGCCTGCTCAATTGCTTCCTGATGAAATAGAAAGACAGGTCACTTTTATCATCGATGCTTATCCAAATATGTCGATGACATTAAGAGTACATCCTTTTGTATATTCATACTTAAAATCTGGTTTCATCAACCAACAAAAGAAGTGGTTTATTAAATATAAAAAATGGATCTCTTTAGAGAAGGATCAGGAATATCATATTAATGAATACCGTTTCTTCAATAAATTTAATGATGAAATAAGATTGGGATAATGATGTCCTATGGTAAACTTACCTTCTGGTTCAAATAAAATAATCTTTGCTCCATTAAACTGGGGACTGGGACATGCAACCAGATCGATTCCATTAATTAATTATTTACTCTCTCAAAACAAGGAAGTTATCATTGCTTCTGATGGTGAAGCTTTAGGGCTTCTTCGAGAAGAATTTCCTCAACTTCATGCTGTATTACTTCCAGGCTATAACGTGAAATACAAAGGGTCTTCTTTATTCAGTATTGTTTTTCGTAATTCACTTAATGTCCTTCTAGCAATTATCCAAGAACATCTGCTACTCAAAAAATTAATTGTAAAACACAATCCAAATGTTGTAATATCTGACAGTCGTTTTGGTTTTTGGAACAAGAAGGTCTATTCTGTTATTATCAGCCATCAACTTAAAATTCCAAGTAAATCTAAATTGCTTTCCTCATTTGTAAATACCATCAATGCCTATTTGATTAATCGGTTTTCTACATGCTGGATTCCGGATTATGAAAATGGCAAACTCTCCGGTGATTTGAGTAAAAATAAAAAGATAAGGTCTAAAGAATATATAGGTGTGTTGTCAAGGTTAAAAAAGGAAGAAGTTCTGCCAAAGAATAAAGTGACCATAATTCTATCAGGACCAGAGCCCGCTAGAACCAAGCTGGAAGAAAAGTTAATATCTACATTTAGTAAAGATCAATTCAAAATAACTTTGGTAAGAGGTACAAACAATCTAAGTGAACGAACCTTTCCCCAACATTGGAATGTCTTTAACCGATTAAATGCTTCGAAACTAAACACTATAATTAATTCATCTGAAATTATTATCTCAAGATCTGGGTACACATCTGTTATGGACTATTATCTCCTAAACAAAAAGGCCATATTAATTCCAACACCAGGGCAAAGTGAGCAAGAATATTTAGGTGCCTTCTTAAATGGTAAATTTGGTTTTGTAACTCTAAATGAATCAGATCTATCAAAGTTGAAAAAGCTAATCAACTAAGGATTCGAATCTTTAATAGACATAAATCAGTG
>JABDKX010000252.1 GCA_013001975.1 Saprospiraceae bacterium
GGTTCAAGTCCCATTTCTGTAAATGCATGAGCAGAGGTATCACCTAAAATGCCACTCCTAGTCAAATATGTAGAATATAAAACCAGAATAAATCCAAGGGAGTAATAAATAAATGTACTCTTTATAGCACGACCTGTTGAGTTCGCTATCAAGTTAGTATGTAAACCAGCAATCAAAACTATCCATGGCACTAAAGACATGTTTTCAACAGGATCCCATGCCCAATAGCCTCCAAATGTTAAAGCTTCATAAGCCCAAGCTGCGCCCATTAAAATCCCGATGCCTAATATTGCTGAGGCAAATAATCCCCACTTTAATCCTGGCTTTAACCAAGATTTATATTCCTTCATATAAAATCCAGCAGCTGCATAGGCGAAAGGGATAGTACAGGCTGCAAAACCTAAGAATAATGTGGGCGGGTGTATTGTCATCCAGTAATTCTGAAGGAGTGGATTCAGACCATCGCCTTTTACAGATGAAAGATAATCAGCTCTTTGGAATATTGGGATGTCGAATACATCTCTCAATAGGAGCGTTGGATTACTTCCAACTTTATAGACCCAATCACCAATTTCAATATGTATACCCAGCAGCATTGAAGCAATTATGGCTTCTATTATGCCAACAAACATTAATACAGGCGCTTCCCACTTTTTTCCTGTTTTCATAATGACCAATCCAAGCACACAATGCCAAAACATCCAAAGTAAAAAACTACCTTCTTGTCCTTCCCAAAAAGCTGAGAAAATATACCGCATCGGAAGGTCGTCAGAACAATGATCATAGACATATGCATATTCATACATCAAATTCGTCATGACATAGAAAAGAATGCCTATAATGCCAAAAGTACTTATAACATGCAAAATGAACCCAATCCGACCCATTTTCTTCCAACCAGCAGCAGAAGGTGAGTCAAGATTTTTCGTATTTCTCCAATATGAAAAAACACTAAATAAAATAGAAACAAAGGCTAGTATTACAAAAATATGACCTAGTTGGCCAGGCCATAATGTTTCACCTATATACTGAATTTTTTCTTCCAAGAGTAGGGGTTTATATTTCTGCTCGCAATCTGATCTCGTCGTCTTTATATTTGGACGGACACTTCATTAAAATTTCATTGGCAACAAAATTTTCACCTTGCATTTTTCCTGTAACCACAATTGATTCTGATCTTTCGAAATCTTGTGGCTTTGGTTTTTTCATTATCACTTTCTTTGACATTCCTTCATCGTCAATTAAGTGAAAACTAAAAACATTAGGATCTATTTCAGGCTTATAAATGATGTCTTCATCTAAATCAAGTTGCCCCGTTATTTTGACACTATTCTTGGTTTTTGCAGCATCAGAAAAAGAAGCATATGTTGTCACATCTTTAGATGCAACTATTATAATGAAAATGGCAACCGCAATGGCAATGATCGCTAGATAATAGGTCTTTTTCATTTGATTTCGATTATATCAACAAATTTCTCCAAAGATACTTTATTCGAAGCGGGATTAGCGTTAATGATTTGTTATTGATACAAAATCTAAATAAGGCAGTTTTAGCCAAGCTGAATATCAAATAAATATGCATAAAAAAGACCGACTATGATGGCAATCCCAAAACTTAGTAATGTCCCAATAAGTATATATTCTGTGAGTTTCCGGTCTTTTGATTCTTTTAGATCACCGAATCTGAATACTGATTTTGCTGCTAATAGGAATCCAACGGCTTGTATATTGTTTGTAATAACAAATCCGAATACAAATAGGCGTTCCAATATGCCTATATAACTTCCTGCATTTGATAAGGAATCTTCGTCTTTATCTTCTGTTTCAGGCGTCCATTTTGAGATCATTATTTTGATCACCTTGGCGCTGACTGCAGTCACAATGAGTATGCATAATGCTAAAATAAATATCTGTTCTATTGGGATGTCAATTGCGATCTTATCAATAAATGGTGATTTCTTTTCTGCGGCAAATAGTAAAACGATCAAATGCAGAATTTGGTCCGCTGTAAATATCCATCTTGCGTTTTTATCGTTTTGTATGCTTAGTTTGCCCAAATCTATAAGGTAGTGGGATAGGGCGATCAGCAATATAATGGGTAACAGTTTTATATCCCACAATACGATCAGCATAAGTAAAATATGGACGCCAATATGGTAATACAGCTTCTTCGACTTATGCTTTAATTCGTTTTTTTCCTTAACCCAACTATCTGGTTGAAATAGAAAATCTCCTAGCAGGTGGGCAAATAATAATTTAATGAATATCAGCATTGCACTTCTAGGTTGTTTATTTTATGAATAAATCTGTTGATCATATCTTCAAATTGATAGTACCCTGACCTTTTAAGGTTTTCGCTAACGGTACTTTGGGTGATATTTAAAATATTAGATATTTCCTTTTGTGTACTGTCTGGTTTGTTGATTGCTGTTAAGAATGTTTCTGCGGTTTTGGGTGCCCAATTGTCCGTTGTCAATGAAGCCAGCTTCAGGTAGAGGTTCCACTCTTCATTAAATTCTTGCCAAGGTGTTTTTATCGCTAACTTTTTACGTTTCAGTTGCTCGAAACATTCACCTGATAATATAAAGGCTTCTCCATTTGATTCTGAGATACTTGTTCCTTGATATTCAACTTTACCTATACCAATTGAAATACGGACATCTAAGTTATTCAGCATTCTGATTCTAGCTTTAATTTTTAGTGCAGCAGTTAAGCTTTCTTTAGCTGAAATTTGCAATTGAAACATATCACCTCTAAATATTTCCCAAACTTTTGGTGTCTCACCAAATTGATTCAGAATTTCTTTGAGTGCTGGCATCCAGATATGTGGATGCTCTTCTCGTGAATTTACTATGTCTCCTGTTAGGATAGCTTTAATCATATTTCGACATTAATTTATCGGTATATTAGCCGATAAATACAAATATCGGTTAAATAGACGATATTGTCAATAATTGGCTTAAAAGCCGATAAAAAAAGAGAGGTAAGGGCGTGGCTTACTCAAAAAGAGAGTCAACGAAACTGGATTTATTGAATACTTGCAAGTGCTCGATACCTTCACCAACACCAATATATTTGATTGGTATTTTGAATTGATCAGAAATTCCTAGAACAACACCTCCTTTTGCAGAACCATCCAGTTTGGTAAGCGCCAGTGCTGTAACTTTAGTAGATTCGGTAAATTTATTAGCTTGTTCAATAGCATTTTGACCAGTGGTAGCATCTAAAACCAATAAGACCTCATGAGGTGCGCCTTCAAGTTTTTTATCAATTGACTTCCTGATCTTAGTCAATTCATCCATTAAGTGTTTTTTGGTATGCAATCGACCTGCAGTGTCGATAATAGCTAAGTCAGCTTTTGTATTTATAGCATGTTGAACAGTTTCGTATGCAACAGCTGCTGGATCTGCATTCATGCCTTTATCGTAAAAATCGACATTGTTTCTGTCTGCCCATATTTTGAGCTGATCAACAGCTGCTGCTCTGAAGGTATCTGCGGCTCCTAAAACAACCGTTTTCCCTTTTTTGACGTATTGATGGGTCAATTTCCCAATAGTTGTAGTTTTTCCAACACCATTAACACCAACAACGAGAATAATATGAGGTTTGTGTTCTTCCGGGTAAGTAAAATCTTCAACATCCTCAGTATTGTTTTCGCTGAGGATATTGACGATGACAGATTTAAGAATTTCATTTAACTCAGAGGTGTTAAAGTACTTAACGTCAGCGACTTTTGATTCAAGTCTTTCAATAATTTTGATGGTAGTTTCAAGACCGACATCAGAAGAAATTAAAATACCTTCTAATTCATCTAAGAAAGATTCATCGACAGTAGATTTACCGGCTACGGCTTTTGCTATTTGGCCGAAGAAGCTTTTTTTAGTTTTTTCTAGGCCTTTGTCAAGGTCTTCCTTTTTATCTTTTGTGAAATACTTTTTAAAGAAACTCATTATAATCGCTAAAATTGTTTGTTATATCTGAATAATCTAATGCAGAATTGAATGGATTGGTTCAAAAGCCAAGCATTTGGAGGTAAAAAACAAAAAAAGGCAAAGTTTACAACTTTGCCTTTTCGATTTTCACGTTCTAAATTATTTAGAAGCGAAGAATTCTTTGACCTTGTCCTTGTGGATAATGACTTCTTTATAAGTGTATTTGCCAGTGACAGGATCTTTAATACTTTTAATAACTTTTGCAAAATCTCGACCTGAACCTGCATTTGCAGCTCTTTGGGCGACTCTTGCGTTTTTACTGACTTTAGCCATAATTATTTAATTTCTTTGTGAATCGTATATTTCTTCAAGATCGGATTATATTTTTTAATTTCCAATCTATCTGGTGTATTCTTTCTGTTTTTCTGAGTAACATATCTAGATGTTCCAGGTTGACCTGAAGCTTTATGCTCTGTACATTCTAGTATGATCTGAATTCTATTACCTTTTGATTTCTTTGCCATGTCGCTATTATTTTTTTAGGTCAACACCTACATTAAATCCTTTTTTTGCTTGTCTTTTAAGGAATTCGTACAAACCAACTTTGTTTATTGTACGCATTGCACTAGATGACAATTTCAAATCTACCCATTTATCCAATTCTGGAATGTAGTATCTTTTTTTGTGAAGATTTGGTAAAAATCTTCTTTTTGTTTTTCTGTTTGAGTGGGAAACGTTATTACCTGTTATTGGCCTTTTCCCAGTAAGTTGACATACTCTAGACATCACTAGTATTTTAAAATTTCACTAAAGGTGTGCAAAGATATACTTTTTTTGAATTCAAAACACCTAAAACTTAAAAATATTTATAATAATTTGATTAGAAGAATTTATATATCTAAAATACTCTGAATCATTACATTAAAGCAAAAAAGAAAGCAAAACACAGTTCTGCTTTCTTTTATAAAAAACTAGTAATTCAATAAATAACTTTGATTAGAGGGTATTCATAATCAAGATCTGCTCATTTATCAAATTGACATTTGACAATGTACTTAACATACTTACAAAAATCTTTACCTGAATTACTTATAATAAAGGGGTATATGTCTTAGAATGCAACGCCTATAGCCAACATAAATCTGTTAGCACTTTTCTTATATTTTAATTCGTCATACCCTAAATCAAAAGCATCTGTGATACTTGAAAACTTATTGAGGTATTTCAAATCAATATTTAAAATGCCCAGTCTGTAGCCAAGCATTGCTTGGAATCCAAAATCTAATGCTTTGGTTGTGTTTCTGTAACCAGAAACAGCCGCTAAATCTGAATCTTTGTCTACTGCAATATCTAAAACAGGTCCAAGACCTATTTTAAAACCATGCACCTTAATTCCAGCGTTAAATGGAATTTCAATTGAATAATATTGCTCACGAAAGATATGAGAACCTCTATCCATAAATTTATAACCATCTAGCATAAAGTCTAACCCATAAGTCGTTGCAAATAATCCTGATTGTAAGAATACAGGACCTAGGTCATTAATTGCCATAAATCCTATAGACTGAACTGGCGTACTGCCTACAAATTCCATTTTGTAAGCGCTAAAATTTTCCATCGGAACCACATTAATTTGAGCAGATTCCTGAGTAACGAATCCATATGCTGCGCTAGGACCAATTTTCCATTGGGCACCTAAGTTAATACATACACATAGAATGATGATAAGTGTTGAGATCGGTTTCATTATACCTTAACTTTTTTAATACTATCTTAAAATAAACTGTTCATTGTTAGGACAAATAAAACAGGGATGCCCCTATGATTTGAGCAAATCAACATCCATTATGACAAGTAGATTGCCATTTTCTTTGAAATTTTAATTCAAGAGGATTCTAATGCAAATATCGGTCCAAGATCACCTTGCCATAACAAGTTTTTAAACTATACAGCAAGTCGGAGTAATGATTATACTTTGACATAATACACATCAGATTTATTTCGTACGATATTTAATGCTTTAAATGCACCACCTTCATTCGAACAATGTTCAATTAAATCAAAAACAATACAGGATTTAGGGAGACCAGAGAAAATCAAGGTAAAATAGTTCTCTCCCTTGTCTACAATTTGCCAATTGGGGAAGTAAGTTATATTTTCAGCATGAACTAATTCAGATTTGTGTTCTGAATGATGGTCATATAAGTATGTCGTAGGCCAAATTCTTATAAATGATGGCATAATCGTTTCTTGGATACAATGAACAACTACTTGGCCTTGTTCATGAATTTGGGTTTCCAATTCAGCTAATAATTCTTTCGAAATATCAACTTTGGGATTCTTTATAATAATTGCAGTGTCCATTACGCGGCCTAAATTAATTATTATTTAAAATATTGAAGTTGTTAGCATTAAAAATTGATTAATAATAAAGCGAATCGTTGCCTTTATTCAAGTAACTTTATCGCTCATTTTTAATTATAATTATACCCTTTGCAATTATTAAAGAAAAAATTTGGTCACCTCGATGATGGAACACAAGTTCATTTGTTTACGCTTTCAAATGGATCGATGGAGGTTAGTGCAACTAATTTTGGAGGGATCATCACCAGTATCAAGGTTCCTAATAGAGATGGTATAATAAGTGAAACAGTTCTGGGTTTTAATAATTTAGATGATTATAAAAAAGACCATCCATATTTTGGCGCATTGGTTGGACCTGTTGCCAACAGAATTTCAAATGCAACTTTTTCTTTAAATGGCCAACAAATTTCAGTTGATGCAAATGAAGGATTAAATCAACTACATGGAGGGACTATTGGATTTGACAAAGTTGCTTGGAATTACAAAACCATTAAAACAGATAATTATATTGAACTCATCTTAACATTTGTAAGACCCGATGGTTTGATGGGTTTTCCTGGCAATCTGGATTGCTTATTTACCATTAGGCTCAATAAAGCTAATAAGCTTGATTTAAATTATTTAGTAAAAACAGATAAAGCAACTCCTGTCAATTTAACCCATCACGAATATTTTAATTTAGCAGATGGTGGCTTAAGTTCATCTTTAGATCATTCAATTCAAATAAACGCAGGGAAGTATACACCCACTAAAGATAATAATTGTGTTACTGGAGAAATCATCGATGTAAAAGGAACAGCTTTTGATTTTAGGAATGCAAAAACGATTAGGCAAGGTATCAAACAATTGTATGGGTATGTAAAAGAAGAAAAAGGGTTTGATCATAATTTTATTCTAGATGGAGCAAGTACTTTAGCGGCTACTGTCAAAGAGTTGATTTCAGGAAGACAATTAGATATTTATACTAATCAACCATGCCTACAATTTTATACAGGTAGTTACTTAGATGGTAAATTAAAAAGGGATAATGTGACTTTTGAAGCGTTTCGAGGTTTTTGTTTAGAAACACAATCTTATCCTGATGCGGTGAATCAATCTCATTTCCCATCCATAATTCTACAACCGAACGAAATTTATGATTATTTTGTAAGTTATGTTTTTTCAAATTTTTAATCTATGTCAGAGTCAAAATATATTGTTGCAATAGATCAAGGTACCAGCAGTTGTAGAGCGTTGTTAATCAATATGGAATCTGCTATTGTTGATATTGCACAACAAGAGTTTACACAAATATTTCCGCAATCTGGATGGGTTGAACATGATGCAAATGAAATTTGGGAAACGCAATTAGGTGTTTTCGAAAAATTACTTAATAGAAATAATATTGCACCAACAGCTATTCTAGGAATAGGCATTACTAACCAAAGAGAAACGACAGTCGTTTGGAATAAGGAGTCAGGCGAACCTATTTATAATGCTATTGTTTGGCAGGACCGAAGAACAGCTTCTACTTGCGAAAAACTGAAATCATCTGGTCATGAAAACTACATCAAAGAAAACACAGGATTGGTCGTTGATGCTTATTTCTCAGGTACAAAGCTTAAATGGATTTTAGATAATGTAGATGGTGCGCGTGTGTTGGCTGAAAAAAACAAATTGTGTTTTGGAACAATTGATTCTTGGTTGATTTATAAGATGACAAACGGAAAGCAACATATCACTGATTATACGAATGCTTCTAGAACTATGTTATTTAATATAAAATCTTTACAATGGGATAATCACATTTTAGACATTTTAAATCTACCTCAATCTTTACTTCCTACAGTTCAGGCATCAGCCTCCGATTTTGGTGAGTTTGAATATAAGGATTTTAAAATTCCAATTTGTGGCGTAGCAGGTGACCAACAAGCTGCATTATTTGGGCAAGCGTGCTTTTACAAAGGTATGGCAAAGAATACTTATGGTACAGGCTGTTTTATGTTAATGAATATTGGTAATCAATTTATTTCTTCAAAAAATGGATTACTTACCACGCTTTGTTGTAATGAAAGGGGAGAGGTGGCTTATGCATTAGAAGGCAGCATTTTTATTGCAGGTGCAGCAGTTCAATGGTTAAGAGATGGACTTAAGATTATCAGTAATTCTTCAGAGACTGAACAGATGGCTTTTGAAGTAAAGGACAAACATGATGTCATTGTTGTTCCTGCATTTGCTGGACTGGGCGCACCATATTGGAATATGTATGCAAGAGGCGCCATATTTGGTTTGACGCGTGGAACAACTCAAAATGATATTGCTAAGGCCACTTTAGATGCTTTAGCATACCAAACTAAAGATGTGCTCAATGCAATGTCTGACGATTCCGGTGTAGATTTATCAGTTTTAAATGTGGATGGCGGAGCGGTTGCCAATAATTACTTAATGCAATTTCAAGCAGATATTTTACAAGCTAATGTTGGAAGGCCAAAGGTTGTTGAGACAACAGCAATGGGTGCCGCTTATTTAGCAGCTATTCAATTAAATCTGTGGGATGATAAGACCATAGAAAATAATAGAGCTTTAGACAGATTGTTTGAACCCGAAATAAGTGTTGAAGAAAGTCAAAAATTATATGCACAATGGAAAAAAGGTGTTGAAAGAACCATTGACTGGGTTGATAAAGACTTGTAGTTAACACTTTTAAACTTTTATGACTTCTCTTCTTTTAATTTTTGTTCCCAAGCCCAGGCTGAAGCTGTCATTTCTTCAATGGTTTTCATTGCTTTCCAACCTAATATTTCATTTGCTTTTTTTGGATCGGAATATACGATTTCAACATCACCTGATCGTCTGTCAACATAACGGTAGTTTATTTTTACACCTGTAGACTTTTCAAATGCATTAATGATATCCATTACACCATATCCAGTTCCTGTACCCAGATTAAATATCTCATAATTAGCTTCATTATGATTAGATTCTAACCTTTGGATTGACTTAACATGAGCCTTAGCCAAATCTACAACATGCAGATAATCTCTTATTGGTGTGCCATCTGGTGTATTGTAGTCATTCCCAAATACCAACAGTTCTTTTCTTATACCCGAAGCGACTTGTGTCAAATAGGGTAGCAAATTGTTTGGCGTACCAACTGGACGTTCACCAATGAATCCTTTTTCATGAGCACCGATTGGATTAAAGTATCTTAATATTATACCATTAAATTTTTTATTGGCATTTACAAAATCTGAGATAACTCTTTCACCAACTTGCTTTGAATAGCCATAGGGTGATTCTGCTTTTTGAACAGGTGTGGCTTCTGTAACAGGTAATTCTTCTGCTTGACCATAAACTGTACATGATGATGAAAAGATGATATATGGAATATTAAATTTGTTCATGTTTTCTAATACATGAAGCAAGCTCAAAATATTGTTTTTATAATAAGCGACAGGAAGGTCAACGCTTTCTCCAACAGCTTTTAAAGCTGCAAAATGAATAACACCAATTGCATCATTATATTTTTCAAAAAATGCACTGCTTTCTTCTGCGTTTTTTAGATCAACCTTTTCAAATGTTACTTTTGTACCTGTCGTTTTATATATACCATCAAGAACACCAATTTGAGAATTAGATAAATTATCAACAATTATAGGTTCATAGTTTTGTTCTATTAATTCAACAACAGTATGTGATCCAATATACCCTGTACCTCCTGTTACTATTACTTTTGATTTTTTCATTTCACTTATTAATTAGGTATATTAAATTATCTCTTTTTAGACAGTTTGAATTCTAAGGATTGTTTAACAGCTAGCCATTCAGAGTTTAGAATTGAATAAACGACAGAATCTCTGATGCGTCCTAAATGATCTATTGTGTGATTTCTCAAAACACCATCTTGTTTTGCTCCCAACCTGAGAATTGCATTGCGAGATGCATGATTATGCCAATGTGTTCTAAATTCAACTGCTATTACGTTTAATGATTCAAAAGCATATTTAAGTAACTGATATTTACATTCAGTATTGACGAGGGTTTTCTGCACAGATAACGCATACCAGGTAGCGCCGATCTCTAACCTATTATTTATCGGATCCAGATTTAAGTAACGTGTTGTTCCAATAACTTTGCCTTGTTTATCAGTAACTACAAATGGATAACTTGTACCATTTTCTTTTGATTTAAGGGCATCAGTCACATATTCTTGAATGGTATCTGGTCCTGGAATATTGGTGTACCATAAATCCCACAGTTCACCATCTTCAGCAGCTTTTAAAAGATCATTTTGATGATCTGCTTGAAGTGCTTTCAATTTGATATGCGTACCTACTAAATTTACATTTGTAATCCAGTTTTCCATTTTGCTCAATTAAGGAAACTTTGGAAATTTTGAAAAGTCAGGTTCTCTTTTTTCAAGAAATGCATTCCTACCTTCTGAAGCTTCTTCTGTCATGTATCCCAATCGTGTCGCTTCACCAGCAAAAATTTGTTGACCTACCAAACCATCATCGATAAGGTTAAAAGCAAATTTCAACATTTTAATAGCCATAGGGCTTTTCTTCATTATTTCTTGTGCCCATTCATAAGCCGTATCTTCTAGTTCATCATGAGGGACAACTTTATTGACCATGCCCATGTCGAAAGCTTCTTGAGCTGAATAATTTCTTCCCAAGAAAAATATTTCACGTGCTTTCTTTTGACCTATTTGTCTGGCCAAGTACGCTGAGCCATATCCGGCATCATAGCTTGCAACATCAGCATCAGTTTGTTTGAAGATGGCATGTTCTTTACTTGCCAACGTTAAGTCGCAAACGACATGCAAACTGTGGCCTCCACCGACTGCCCATCCTGGGACAACTGCAATGACAACCTTGTTCATAAACCTGATCAGTCGTTGAACTTCAAGGATGTTAAGTCTGGCAACGCCATCTTCACCTTTGTAGCCTCCTGACTTGTCTCTGGCATTCTGATCACCTCCAGAGCAAAATGCATATCCACCATCTTTTGGTGAGGGTCCTTCTCCACTTAAAAGCACAACACCAATGGTTCTGTCTTCTCTAGCATCTGTAAAAGCCCGATAGAGTTCAAAGACTGTTTTTGGTCTGAAAGCATTTCGTACTTCTGGTCTGTTAAAGGCAATTCTGGCAACACCATTTAATTTTTTATAGGTTATGTCCTCAAAGCCATCAATATTATTCCACTCTTTTTTCAAAATCATTAATTAAATGAACAAATTGTAAATATACTTTTAGATTTGAAATCAAAAGGAAGGAATACTCAAAATATGCAGATTTATTTAGGGATTCTTTGCATCTAAAACTATGGCGCTCGACATTTTAATCATATTGATTTGTGGTCTGTACTCATTATTGCCAAGTGTAGAGCCATTGAAAACTGCTAAAACCTCAGACATAACTGCCAGTGCTATTTCACTGATAGATTGACTGAAAAGGTTGAGCCCCATTGGCATGTGAACCTTGCTGAGCGAACTGTAAAGATTATTGTATTTTTTAAAGATCTCCTCTCTAATTTTTTGCGCTTGCTTTAGCGTTCTGAGTACACCAATATACCCACTATTGAATTTTAAAAATCTTGATAAGCAGTATATATCGTCTTTGATGTCATTATTATAAATAATGATAGCAGTGTTTTCATCAATATTCAAATGCAGCCTTGAAAGATCTTTAAAGCTAAATTTATTGACATTATTATAATTCGTCTTGACACTTGAGATTAGCGTTGTTTCCCAGCCCATAGTTTTAGAAAAAGAGATTAATTCCATTGGATTTAAATCTCTGCTTACAATCATTACTTTTCTTTGAGGTTTAAAGCTTTCAATAAAAAAAGTCTTTTTATGGCCTAATTTATCGACTGCTGAAAAAAGCGCTTTATTTTCATTGAAGATGACATTCAAAATTTGGTTATCAATTTCATTTTTTAATGCGTTACTCATCCAATTTTTAGGCAAGGCTTTGTACGACTCTAAAGTGTGCATTTCACCTGGTGACCAATTTGCGATATTACCATTTATTAAAGTAATGCCAATGTTATTATCCCTGGCAGGACTGATCTTTTTTAATACATGCAGAGGGTTCTGATTTTCATTTATGCTGAGTGGTGTAATATGAATTTCTAGTAATCCTTCCTCTGAAAGAATGTATTCAAATCCGTTCTTTTTAAATTCTTCCGTTTCAAGTTGAATTAAAATTGATTCTTTTGTCTCTAAAGATTTTCGGACTGCGTTTTTTAAATAATTCGAATCCCCATTTTCATCTGGATGCCAGTTATGATTTTCAGAAATAATATATCTATAGCCTGAATTGCGAAATATATTTTTATCTAATCTTAAAATTGTGATTAAGACAGAGTTGTCTTTTACATCATCAAAATGATAGTTACTAATGGATTGAATTAAATACGCCACGAGTTATAAAAATTTTAAATTTTAATAGGGGCGCACAAATAAAATAAAAAAAATTGGAAAAATGGAATTTAGTCCAAATTAAATTTGATAACTAGCTATAATATAGAAAATTATACATTAAGATAAATAATATTAGCCTTTATAATTTGGTCTGAAGATTAATCGAATTCCTGCGTGCCATTGATTGATTGTGGCTTTTTCTATGGTAACTGGATAAATTTGATATAGATCAACTTGGCTGGCCCATTCATTAGATGGATTAATTGAATACATAGCAAAAGGTGAAACGGTAAAAAGGTCTGTAATTCCAATATCTAATCCTGCTCCCACACCTAATCTGAAGCTTGTCATTTTAGAATCTTCAGGAAAAACTGATGAAATAGCTGATGGCGTTGTAGCAATTGAATGTTGAACAATACCTGGTGAAAACAGCCAATAGAAGCCTTTTTTTATCAGATTGCCATCTTTTGACCAAGTTGGACAATCACAATCTCCTTCGAAGTCAAGCGGATAAATTTGAATATTAAAATTGAAATGATAGGATTGTTTCTCATGACTTTCAAGCATCACTTGTGATAAACGAATATCTGTTTTTGAGGTTGCATATGTAATTTCTGGTAGGAATTCAACGCGGTAGTTCTTCAATCTGAACCAGTAATTTACACCTAATTCAATGCCTGAGCTGAAAAGTGTGTTCTTATCTCCAGAAACGTCTTGATAAACATCGCTCCAAGCTTTATTTGTGTTTTTAGTATATCGACCAGAAATTCCAAATTGAGCTGATAAATTATTACTTATAAGAGCAAGCAGAAGTATAAAACCAATTCTTTTCATTTTCCTAATAGTTAATGATTATAAATTTATAACAAACCAAACTGATATAAGTTAATCCTTTAAGGAATATGTTTATAACGTTTTCCTCAGATTAGAATTATGCTATAAATCAATATATCTTTGTCGACAGATGAAAACACAGCCTAAAAATAATAAAGTCAGCGTGATAACGCTTGGATGTTCAAAAAACCTGGTAGACTCAGAAAACTTGATTACCCAATTACAAGCCAATGATTATGATGTTGAACACGATAATCATTCTGATGATTCAAATGTACTCATTATAAATACATGTGGCTTTATTGAGAGAGCGAAGCAAGAATCTGTTGATACTATTTTGGAGGGCATAGCATTAAAAAAGGAAGGCCATATTGAAAAGCTGTATGTAACAGGCTGTTTGTCTGAAAGATATCGTGAAGATCTTGAAAAGGAAATGCCAGAAGTAGATGCATATTTTGGAACAATGGAATTGCCGGGATTGCTGAACAAACTAAAAGCCGATTATAAACATGAACTGATTGGAGAGAGATGGACAGCAACACCTCAGCATTATGCATATATGAAAATATCAGAAGGATGTAATCGAACTTGTTCTTTCTGTGCCATTCCATTAATGCGAGGAAAGCATATATCACGACCAATAGAAGCATTAGTTAAGGAAGCAAAAAACTTAGCCCGTAATGGCGTCAAAGAGATCATGCTTATCGCTCAGGAATTAACTTACTATGGTTTAGATATTTATAAAGAAAGAGCATTACCTAAATTGCTAAGAGAACTTTGCAAAGTTGAAGGCATTGAATGGATAAGATTACATTACGCATATCCAAGTAAATTTCCAATTGAAATCATCGAGGTGATGAAGGAAGAAGAAAAGGTATGCAACTACTTGGATATTCCTTTGCAACATGCTGCCGATCCAGTGTTGAAAAGCATGCGGCGTCATATCACCAAAGCCGAGCAAATTGAATTAATTAATAAAATAAAATCTATTAATCCTAATATTGCTATTCGAACAACAATGCTTGTGGGATTTCCAGGGGAAACGGAAGATGATTTTAATGTATTATGTGATTATATCCGACAAATGAAATTTGACCGTTTGGGTGTTTTTATGTATTCACATGAAGAAGATACGAGTGCGCACCAACTTGAAGATGATGTACCTGCAGAAGTGAAAGCTGAACGCAGTAATAAGTTGATGGAGATTCAACAAGAAATTTCATTTGAGAAAAACGTTGCCAAAATAGGCAATACTTATCGTGTGTTATTTGATAGAAAAGAAGGCGAATATTTTATCGGTAGAACTGAGTATGATTCCCCAGAAGTTGATAATGAAGTTATGGTACACGCAAATGATAATTTTGTAAGAATAGGAGATTATGCCCAAGTTGAAATAATAAACTCAGAAGCCTATGATCTTTATGGAAAAGTAATTTCGTGAACAAAACAGTAATTATTCTATTCATATAACTAAATGTTTTATGGACATAAGAACCAAAAGCAATTCAATTTATAATAAGCGGATTTCACCAGTCCATCAAGGCTTGGCTGCATTGGGTTTACTTATTGTTACCATGGTCATCACTAAAATAGTATCTGGAGACAGCATCGTATATTGGGAATTAGCATTTGCGATATTAATGGGATATGCTTTATTTAATGCCATTTTCAGCATTTCTTTTGTTGAAAGAGGCATCTATTTTAGAAACAGTATCATTGGCTTTATTCTTCTAGGTATTATAGGTGGATTTTTGGCTTCTCTTTTTTCTGGACTATCTGTAGATGAAGCAGGGTCTTTTAGATGGCTCTATGTTGTATTTACGTTTAGTTACTTGGTATTTATTAGTATTGTAAATGCGATGCGAAAGATAATTGAGTTGGCAAAAAAGCAAGATGCCAGACTTCGGGGAGAAGATGTGGATTGAGCGTAGATACATTTGCTTTGGATTATAAAGTTAGTTACACAGAATTTCACATAGATTACTGAGAAGATTTAAAAGAATAAAAGGATTTCATTTGATTTAAGTTTGAAATGAGATGAATCAAACACTTACATATGCTGAGTTAAGTTTAGAACAAAAAAGTCAATATAAAAATATTGTCGAAGATGCTTTTCCTAAATTGATTTTTCAGTCTTCTGTTGTTAAAACCAGTTGGATTAAAATTGAAAAATATTTTCCAAGTTTTCAGCGATTCCTCATTAATGAGCAAAATAATATTCTTGGTCTGATTAATACCATTCCTTTTTTTTGGGATCATCCTTTGAGTAAACTTCCAGATCAGGGTTGGGATTGGTTGGTTAAAAAAGGAATAGGAGATTTTGAAAATGGTATTTCACCGAACCATTTAGGTGGACTTCAAATAATTGTTGCAAAATCATTTTTAAATAAAGGCATAAGTAAATTGCTAATTGCAGAAGGAAAAAAGATTATGTCTGAATATAAATTTAGAAACTTTGCAATTCCTATACGACCAACATTTAAAAGTCATTATCCAGAAATGGCAATGGATGAATATCTCAATTTTAAAAAAGAAGATAAGATCTTTGATCCGTGGATCCGAACACATTTAAATAGTGGCGCTAAGGTGATAAAGGTTTGTAATAATTCGATGAAGATTTCTGGAAGAATAAATTTTTGGAAAGGAATTTATAAACGAGAAACCAAGCAACATAATTATTGGATTGTAGAAGGTGCACTAAATCCAATTTTGATAAAACCCAAACAAGATATAGGTGTATACAACGAAGCCAATATTTGGATTTACTATAATTGAGAAATGATTACTTCTTTTCTCTTTCAACGAAGTCAAGTGATACAGAATTAATGCAATATCTAAGACCAGTCGGTTGTGGTCCATCTTCAAAAACATGACCTAAATGACCATCACATCTTGCGCAATGTACTTCTGTTCTGGCATATCCTAAATGGTAATCAGTATCTTCAGCAACATTTGTTTCATTGATTGGCTCATAATAGCTTGGCCAACCAGTTCCAGATTTATATTTGGTTTTCGAATCAAACAACGGCAGTTGACAACCTCGACAAATATAGATGCCATCAGCTTTGTTATTTAAAAGATCACCAGTATGAGCTCTTTCAGTCCCTGCCTTTCTAAGAACCTTATATTCTAAATCGTTGAGTTCTTTTTTCCATTCTGCATCAGACTTAACAACCTTATCAATATTGGAGTCTGTTTTTTGGGCAGACAATTGGTTTGATTTCTGTGTACAAGAAAATAGTAACAAGCTGAAAACGAATAATGATAAGCACTTCATTTCTTTTATTTTTAATTTAAACATAGTTTATTAATGGAATGTTCATAATGCATATTAAACTGCTTTCACTAAGTATTTATTTTTCTTTCCGTTTTCAATAAGTACATACTTGCCTTTTATCAAGTTTTCGGTATTAACATTTGTTTCCTGATCAGAGATTTTTTGTTTATTTATACTGACAGCATTTTCTTTGATCTTTCTTCTGCCGTCACTCAATGAACTAAAAATAGGGCAGTGTGTTGTCGCCAATTCGACAATATTAATACCATTCGCTATAATCGATTTATCAACTTCAAAGGTTGTGATTTCTTTACTCACCATATTCAGTGAATCTTCATCCATGTTATTTAAAACATTGAAATCTAATTTTTTACTAAACAAGATTTGAGAAACATCCTTCACATTATCGAAAGCTTCTTTTGAATGTACACGTGTTGTAATTTCTTCTGCTAATATTTCTTTGAGCTGACGTTGGTCATCCTTTAGGTCATTCTCCAGTTCCAAAACTTCTTTTTGGGAACGCATAGAGAAGTACCTAGTAAACATAGGTAAATCTGCATCATCAGCGTTTTTCCAAAATTGATAAAATTGGTAAGGCGTTGTCATTTCTGGATCAAGCCAAATGTTTCCTTTTTCTGACTTACCAAATTTCTTACCATCAGACTTTGCTAATAATTTGCTTGTTACGGCATATGCTTTTGAATCAGTTAAGTTTCTTCGGATAAATTCTGCACCTGATGTGATGTTGCCCCATTGATCAGAACCGCCCATTTGGAAATGACAATTATCTTGTTGGTAAAGCACTTGAAAATCGTAAGATTGTAATAGTTGATAGCTAAATTCAGTGAAGGACAAGCCTGATTCTAATCTGTTTTTAACCGAATCTTTAGACAGCATATAGCTGACGGTTAACGTTTTTCCTATATCCCTAAGAAAATCCAAAGCATTCATGTCTTTATAAAAATCTAAGTTGTTCCTGAGCAGTGCACCATTTCCTTTTGGACTGAAATCGAGAAATTTTTCCATTTGCTTGATTTGGTGATTCAAGTTTGCATCTAGTTCCTCATATGATTTTAGTTGTCGCTCTGAATCTTTACCTGATGGATCGCCAATTCGTCCTGTAGCACCTCCCATTAACACGATTGGTTTATGTCCTGAACGCTGCCATAAAGAAAGTACCATGATCTGTACATAATTGCCAATTGTCATTGACGGTGCAGTTGGATCGAATCCGATATATCCTGTACACATTCCACTATTGGTTACTTCTTTCGCTCCTGGCATGGCATCATGCAACATATTTCGCCATTCTAATTCCTCAAAAAAATTCATACTCTTTTAAAAATTTGCACAAAGATAAGCCGAAATGTAATATTAGCATAACAAACAGAGCATGGAGGTTGATTGAATTTTAATTCATTCTAAATTAGTAAAAATGACTTGCCCGATGAGTGACATGAACCCTTATCTGTCAAGCGTTTGTGATCAAAACTCTGGTCGACAGTAAAGTATTTATTAGAATTGTATTGTTATTAAGGTAGCTATGATAACTGCCTCCTTTTTACAATAAGTGGCGCATTGAAAAAGAAGCCGGTAAGATTTTAGAAATACCATCAATTTTTACTATTTCATTTTGCTCACTCGTCAAATAGATGGGAATGGGTCCGTTTTGCCTATTTTCAAATTCTTGAATCACCTGCCTACAAGCACCGCAAGGCATACAAACTTCTTCTAGTGGTTTGCTTGGGTTTGATGCAGTTATGACCAATGCCTTGATTTTGAATGACTTTTCATTGGCGCCCATATTAAATAAAGCCACACGTTCAGCACAAATGCAAAGAGGATAAGATGCATTCTCTTGATTACATCCTTTATAAATGTTACCATTTGAAAGTAGGACTGCGGCGCCGACTAAGAACTTAGAATATGGTGCATATGCTGTATCCAATTGCTTGTTTGCAATATCTACTAAGTTTTGAATGTCTTTATCTAATAATGATTTATTTTCGAAAACTTCACATTCAAAGTCATATTTTCGTGCCATAAGATTTAATATTGTTTATAAATATAAGTTTATAAAAACATTATGCCAATTTTAATAGCATGTAGTCCCAGTACTGGAAGTTCTTTGCTTCGGCGGATATTGAACAGGCACTCTAAAGTCTACTGTGGACCTGAAACCTCCTTGTTTGCCAAAAAGGGGCTTTATGAAGATTGGGATAATCAAAAGCATAATATTTTTAAAAGAGCATTCAATGGATTACCTAATCTTGGATGGCATCATTTGATTGGTGTCAATTTAATTGAAGACACTGAATTAACAAAAGAAAATATTATTGACCTTGTAAATGAATCCAATTCCTTCACATCATTTATTGATTCTTATTATAAAGCCATATTTAAAATTGTTAATAAAGAAGTATGGGTTGAAAAGACACCATCTAACGCATTTGCTGTATCCTATTTTTTAGATTTGTTTCCTGATGGCAAAGTTATTCATATAATAAGAAACCCATATGATACGATTGCTTCTCTAGTTAACAGAGGAATGTCAACTTATAATGCAACTGCAGTTTACTTATTGAATGTAAGCCAAGTTTTAAATGTCAGGGATAAACATAAAGTTATGCTTGTTAAATATGAAGATTTAGTGAGCAATGCACAAAAATGCATCTCGAACGTTTGTGATTTTATAAATGTAAATTTTGAGTCAACGATGCTTGAAAATTCTGGCAATGAAAAAGGGATTGACCATATGGATGGTTGGCAATACAAAGAAACACAAGCGGTTGGTAATAAAAGTGTAGGAAGGTTTGAAAAGTTGACATCAAAACAAAAGAATTTGATGCATACTTGTATTCAGAACTTAAGAAGCCAATTGGAAACTGATTGTCATTCTATTGAAAATATTTGTAACTTATTAGACTACGAATTCTTGTCAAACAACTATCAGCCTACAAATCTTTTCTGGTTTAAAAAAGACATGATAATTGATAAGGTTAAACGTTCGTTTAAAAATGCATTTTTCAAAAGAAAGAATTATCCATTAAAATGGAAGTAGATATTTTATCTAAATATAAAAAAGCTATGGTCGCAAGTTTGTCTAAAACATTTGACAAACATGAAGCACAATCGATAACAGATTACTATTTTGACGGTAAAGTTGTATTGGAGGATTCTTTGAGTGAAATAAAAATTGAGGAAGATATCAATCGAATAAATTCTGGAGAACCCATCCAATATGTGACAGGATTATCTTTTTTTTATGGATATCATTTTCTTTTGAATCATCAAGTGCTTATACCTCGTCCAGAAACAGAGGAATTGGTTTATTGGATTGAGAAAGATTGTAAACCAAAGCATGGATTGGACATTTTGGATATTGGATGTGGCAGCGGATGTATCTTATTAAGTTTAATGTTGAAGTTGAATGCTGCCAAAGGTACGGGCTGGGATATTTCTGAGGATGCTTTAAAAAATACAGAAGAAAATGCCAGTAAATATAATCTTGATGTAAGTCTCGAAAAATTTGATGTTCTGAACGATGATATGAACTCACTCAGAAATAAATATGATGTTGTTGTTTGTAATCCACCATACATATTAAAATCTGAAGTTGATCGAATGGGGGAGAATGTTGTGCGTTACGAACCTCATGAAGCTTTATTTGTTGATGACGCTAACCCTCTAATCTTTTATCAAAAAGTTATTAGTAACCTCCCCAACTTATTGTCACAGAATGGCTGTGCATATTTTGAAACCAGTGATCTTTATCACGAGTCAATGGAACTATTTTTAAAAGACACCGATTATAAGTTTGAGTTCAAGAAGGACATGCAGGGTAATTGGCGAATGTTGAAAGTCTGGTAAATTTGAATTCTAATTAACAACGATTACTTTTGTATTATGAATAAGAAAAAAGGACAGAATATCAGTTGGGAGCAGCTTCAATCAATGGGCAATCCTGAAAATGCTCCTGAAATGCCAAAAGACAAACCAAAGGGCGCTGATATTTTTATTGCGGATTCAACGATTAGAATTCATCTTGAAAAAAAAGGGAGAGGAGGCAAATCAGTTTCCATTATTAGAGGATTGAAAATGACAAATGCAATGATGAAGGATATTGAGAAAGCATTAAAAAGCCACTGTGGCGTTGGCGGATCCCAAAAAAATGGAGAGATTATTATCCAAGGAGATCAAAGAGATAAAATCATGAAATACCTTCAATCACGAGGTGCGAAAAATATAAAAAAAGCAGGTGCATAATGACACCTGCTTTTTTTATTAATATCCTAAGGACAATAATTGAGCAGAATAATGACCGCTCTGCATATCAACAATTTTTACAACATATATTCCTGACGAAAGATAATTTGTATTCATTTTAAGTGATACATTAGACGTTGAATGGCTAACCATTTTACCACTGATATCATAAATCTGAACTTTGTAATTATTTGAGTTTTTCGATATCACATTTAAAATTTGGCCATCAGAGAATACGTTTAAATAACTTAATTTGGATTCATTTACACTATCAACAAAGTCATCGCACTCTACTTCGAATTCTGTGAAAATTTCACAATTCGATGCTTCATGATAAGCCACCATTTCATTTAAAGAATCATTCAAGTAATCAAATATGCCTAAGGCTATAGGGAATTCCGATAATTCATAAGCACCATAATTTGTACCATTGCCAAATAATACGACTTCAGATTCATCGAATGCTTCATTATAATCCAAATCAACAAGTAAGTAGAACTCACTTTCAACACATTCCGTATTTATAACTGTTAAATTTTCAATTGCACATTCATTATCTTCCTCACAATTTGGGCCTAAAAATTCATGGATAGTACAACAATGATCATTGTCGTTATCACAAATTCTTATAAGATCATATTCAGCATCTCGAGGGTAGAAATTTGAAATATAAACTGGTAGTTCATCGTATCTGTAAAAACCAACATATTCTTCGCCAGCCCACACATCGAAAAATTCATTCGTGTTTCCTTCAACAATAAAGTTGAGCACTAACGAATACGAGCCATCATCATTACAACTCATGGAGTCAATTTCGATGTCTCTGATTTCACAAGCCATCATATCACCACAGCAAATTTCTTCTTCGAAAACGAACTCACCACCGCAATCGTCAAATTGATTATCGATAATTACAAACTCATAAATGGTTTCACAATCTCCAATCAGTGGCCCTATTGTATAGAATGTTTCACCGTACTCAAAATCATCACCATACACTTCACCATTTCCTCTGATCGAAAACCCTTCATCTCCAACATTGTGATAATCAAATTCAATATCAACAAAGAAACCACCATCATCATTGCACTCATGCGCTTCAGCAAAAACCTCAAATATTCTACATTCTTCCTCCTCGCCGCAATCTGGTCCTCTAAACTCATGGATGGCGCAACAATCTTCATTGTCGTTATCACAGATTCTGATTAAATCATATTCTGTATCTCGAGGGTAGAAATTAGAAATGTAAACAGGCAGATCATCGTATCTGTAGAAACCAACATATTCTTCACCAGCCCACACATCGAAAAATTCATTGGTGTTTCCTTCAACAATAAAGTTGAGCACTAACGAATACGAGCCATCATCATTGCAACTCATAGAGTCTATTTCGATGTCTCTGATTTCACAAGCCATCATATCACCACAGCAAATTTCTTCTTCAAAAACGAACTCACCACCACAATCGTCAAATTGATTATCGATAACTACAAATTCATAAATGGTTTCACAATCTCCTAAAAGAGGTCCAATGGTGTAATATGATTCACCATATTCGAAGTCATCCCCATATACGTCACCATTTCCTCTTATTGTAAATCCTTCATCTCCAACATTGTGATAATCAAATTCAATATCAACAAAGAAACCACCATCATCATTACATTCATGTGCTTCAGCAAAAACCTCGAAAATTCTACATGCTTCCTCGTCACCGCAATCTGGACCCATAAACTCATGGATGGCACAACAATCTTCATTGTCATTATCACAAATTCTGATAAGATCGTATTCAGCATCTCGAGGGTAGAAATTTGAAATATATACTGGAAGTTCATCGTATCTGTAGAAACCAATATATTCTTCACCAGCCCATACATCGAAAAATTCATTGGTGTTTCCATCAACAATAAAGTTGAGCACTAATGAA
>JABDKX010000255.1 GCA_013001975.1 Saprospiraceae bacterium
CATTGGAAGAAGAGTTGAAGAAAAAGGAATTCGTCTATGCTGACGGAGGAGCTATAGGGTTACAAACATGTTTCGGTGCACTAATGACATTTGCACCAAAAATAAGTTTATCTAAAATTGTAAATGCATTGGCAATCAATGCAAGGCGCATTTTAAATATTCCAATTCAAGAAATCGGAGTGGGCGACACTGCTAATTTGACATTATTTGATCCAGATGCTGAATGGGTTTATAATGAAGCAATCAATAAATCCGTTTCAAAAAATACGCCCTTTTTCGGACAGACTTTTACTGGAAAAGTTATTGGTGTTATAAATGGCAAAAATGCTCATTTTAATAATTATTAAAACCGAATTCACGTTATATTTAATATGAAGATCAAATTTTATTCATTACTTCTCATCATTCCATTCTTTTTGGCACTCACCAATGCGAATGAACCTACTTATAAATTAGCCTTATTAAAATACAGCGGTGGAGACTGGTATTCTAATCCAACAGCATTGCCAAATTTATCATCATTTTGTAATGCACAACTTGGAACCAATATAGATCCCAATTTCGCTACAGTTGAAGTAGGCAGTGCAGAATTGTTTAACCATCCTTTCGTGCATATGACAGGTCATGGTAATGTTTTATTTACCGAAGGTGAAGCTGAAAATTTGAGAACATATCTTATGGCAGGAGGTTTCCTTCACATCGATGACAATTATGGCATGGATCCATTTGTTCGAATTGCTATGAAAGAAGTTTTTCCTGATTTAGAGTTTATCGAAATCCCTTTTGATCATCCTGTGTATCATCAAAAATTTGACTTCAATAATGGCGTACCAAAAATTCACAAACATGATGACAAGGAAGCGAAAGGATATGGTTTAATCTATGAAGGCCGCTTGGTTTGTTTTTATAGTTATGAATCAGACTTAGGTGATGGTTGGGAAGATTTTGAAGTGCATAAAGATCCTCAAGAATTAAGAATCCAAGCACTCCGAATGGGTTGCAATCTGGTTAACTTTGCATTTGAAGGAGAAAGTTAAAAGCCGTGGGATTATTGAGATCCTACTTATGGCCCTATTAGCATTATCACCTTTTTTGATTAGGTTTTATTTAAAACGTCAATCTTACAGAACGGATTCTAAAATATTTAATGATAAAAGAGAATTAAGGCTGCCTCGTTTACATCTCATTCTAGGTATTATACTTTTACTCTTGCCAATAATTTTCTTGATAGGATATTATATTGATCCACAAATGAAGTTTGCAATTTTCATCATTCTATTATTTTTTACTTTTGGCATTTTTGGTGGCTTGTTGATATCAATATATCTTAATCACAAGTTATCTTTTGATGACGATGCTTTTACGATAACAGATTGGAAGGGTTCATTGGAAAGAATTCACTGGAAAGAAATTGAAAGTATTAAGAATAAAAGCCATTCTGATAATATTCAAATTTATACGACAAATAAACAAGTTAAAATTTCAAAACATATCATTGGTCTTCAATTATTTATAAATAAGTTGGAGGAGAAATGTGAAATATTTTTATATTAGGATTTAGATTTTTCATAAAAAATCCAAAGCATGTTTATTAAGGCTGTAACCGCATTTCTACTTTTACCTACAATGGTTGCCTTTGTTGTTCCTCAAATAATCAATCAAAATAACCAATGGAATTTTTCGGAGCAAAATACTTTTGGATTAATATTATTATTACTTGGCTCAAGTATCCTTATATCTTGCGTTGTCATTTTTTACACTTCTGGAAAAGGAACCTTAGCTCCTTGGAATCCGCCCAAACATTTGGTGCAAACGGGATTGTATAAGTATTCTAGAAATCCGATGTACGTTGGTGTTTTAATAATAATTTTTGGCTGGGCATTTTTTTATGGTTCTTGGTCTATCTTGGTTTATGGAATTATATTTTCCTTCTTATTTCACTTCAGAGTCACATTTTATGAAGAACCATGGCTTTTAGAAAATTTTGGTGAAACATGGGTTAATTATAAATCCGAAGTAAGACGATGGTTATAAATTACACAAGGTTCACAGAGGGCTATTACACAGAGTTGCTCAGAGAAGCGCAGAGGTTCACAGAGTGAGTTATTACACAGAGGTGCTCGGAGTATTAATTTATAAATCTTCTAATTCCATCTTTTAATAAACTCACATTAAAATTAATTAGAAGTCCTAGTTTGTAATTGCTTAATTTTATATAGGTCAGAACTTGGGCACCATGAACATCTTTTATAAAATCTACTGTTTTTAATTCGATAACCAACTGATCATTAACTAGGATGTCTAACCTATATCCATGATCTAATTCAATTTCATTATATGTGATAGGTAAAGAAACTTCTTTCTGAACATCAAGGTTTTTCTTTTTTAATTCGTAGATCAAACAAATTTGATATGCTGATTCTAACAATCCAGGTCCAAGAGTCCTGTGTACATTAATGGCGCAACCAATAACTATCTTACTTAACTCATTAATATCCAATGGTGTATTCATCATATAAATGATATTTTACCTGAATTGTAAACAGTAATATTAAATTTTCTGAAAAAAATCTTTGTAAAACTCTGTGGGACCTCTGCGAATCTTTGTGTAACAGCTTTGTGAAACTATGTGTAATAACTCTAAGACCCTCTGTGTAACAGCTCTGCGAACTTCTGTAACCTAAACCCCTAAATAAAGTCCACCCTTCTCTATCCCGCGAGAAATAACGATTTTCTGAATCTCACTGGTCCCTTCATAGATTTGAGTAATCTTAGCATCGCGCATCAAGCGTTCAACATGATATTCTTTAACATATCCATATCCACCATGAATCTGAACAGCTTCGGAAGTCACTGTTTGCGCAATTTCAGAGGCGTACAACTTGGCCATTGCTGATGCTTGACTAT
>JABDKX010000010.1 GCA_013001975.1 Saprospiraceae bacterium
GGAAAGTTTGTTTGATTGTGATCAAATTCATTGTCTGCATTTCCAGTTGGATGACAAGCCAAGCAAGCTTTGTCTTCAAAAACAAAACCTGTGACACCCTCGTGTTCTTCTGTTGTTTCTGGATCGGTATGACATTGAATACACGTAAACGATGCATAATTATTTGGGTCTTTATGGCAATCTACGCAAGCATCCCATTCGCCTTGATGTTCGCCAGAGTAAATAGGAAAATAGAGGTTGTCGTGTTCCTTAAATTCAGCAGGGCGCCAATCGGGATCCGTTGTGTGGCATTGCATACAATCAGTAGAAAAATCCAGGTTTTGGTGATTAGGCTCTGTTGTAGATTCAAAATCTTGTAAATGACAATCAATACACAAAGGAGATGCATCGGAAAAGTTATCTGTTAAATGGCATCTTTTACAATCTTGAATATCGTGTCCTTTCGTGAGTGGGAAAAAGCTGTGGTCAATATTTTCTGATGACCAGTCTGTGCCATCTAATCTGTGACACTCGATGCAATCCATTGAAAAGCCTCCTGCTTCGTGATCAGGATTTACTGTGTTTTCAAAATCCTGAAGGTGGCAATTAACACAATCATTGCCAATGCGGTCGAATCTTAAATTGGAATCTGAAATATGGCAATCAACACACGCTAAATTGCTGTGGTTGCCTACAAGCGGAAAACCATTTTCTTCATGAAGTTGTGGGATGTTGTCTACCAACCAAAAATTGGTGTTGTGACATCTTACGCAATCATTACCTACACTCATACCGT
The DNA here is from genome assembly GCA_013001975.1 of Saprospiraceae bacterium. Classification (GTDB taxonomy): domain Bacteria; phylum Bacteroidota; class Bacteroidia; order Chitinophagales; family Saprospiraceae; genus RFSX01. Next base: position 776 of record JABDKX010000010.1, read on the forward strand.
GAATATCCAGATGGCAAGAAATGCAATCTGAAGGCGCTTCATTAAAAATTAAACTGGTATGACAAGTTTTACAGTCTACATTTAGGTGCTGTCCATCTAATTTGAAGTTAAATGTATCGTGATTAAAATGAAAAGTATCTAAAGAAATAGTCCATCCTTCTGGGCTGTGACATGACGCACAGTCTGAATTTAAATCAAGTCCGTGGGGGTTTTGAGCGTTACTGCTTGTCGTAAACAGCAGTAAGATTATTATTATGGCATAAAATTTCGACAAAGTCACAATTTAAAATTGGAATTCCAGTCGCATAATTTATATTAAAATTACCAAACGATAATTCGAATTCCAAATATTGTTTCAATAAACAAATTAGGCAAAAAATATTACCTAAAAGCGTAAAATCACAATCTCATTTTAAGTTTTAGGTTGCTGTAAAGCATTCAAGCCTATACCTTTTTTATCAGTTTGTATTCTGGAAAAATGAAAAGAGGTTGTTTTTGGCGAGAGAATTGTCAATATATATTGAATAAAACATAAGAATTATTGATTTCTCATGATCTCGAGATCATTTTTAAGTCTTGATATTTCTGCTTCCCATTTTGAAATTGAAATGGCATCATCATACAATTCGTAAGCTTCTTCTGTAGCATCATAAATCTGTTGTGACCATTCGTTTAATTTTCTATCGATTGTTTCCGCTGAAAAAATACTGGTTATAAATTCTTGCTTTTTTGTATCGTACAAATTGTCAAATTGAACCCAAGCTTTTGTTAATTTATCGCATGCTGCAGATCTTTGAGGGAAAGAAAATCCACCGAAAGCAAATGTGTTGCAGCTGTTTCTTGTCGCACCCCAATCGTCTGCAATTCGTGTTACCGGATTTTGTCCAGAAATATTTTCGAATGCATTATCTAAATCCCAAGGAATCAGATGCATTCGTTTATTGACAGCATCTTCATACCAATAATAATTATGATTATTACAAGAATTGCCGCTGCAATACCAATGAAAGGCACCGTCGTCATTTTTAATAAGCCTATCAATAACAGCATAGGAAATGATTTCCTCAGGAATCATCCAACGTTCAACCAGAGCAATGAGACTATCTGTACTGGTCTCAAATATATCTTCTGCAAATTCTGTCATCAAAGAAACGTCAGCAGTCTCTTCATTTGTTTCAAGCGCTGATATAAAAATGTTGTTTGAATTTGCATTGCCGTTAGATCTTATGGGCCATACTTCTTTATACACATTTCCATCACCCTCATCAAAGTGGTACTTACTGAATCGACCATCAATTTGCTCAACCAAAGCAAAAACACCATAGTAAGTGCCGTTAATATTGAGTCGACAATGAATTGAACGGGGTGCAGGAACACCTGCCTTTCTAAATAACCAATATCCTAGTCTGTCTCTCATTTGTGTTGGATCTAAATTCATAGCATGAAATTGTAATTTTTTCAAGCCATAAAATTTTCGCGCTTTATCTTGGTAATTGATTTTGACTTTCATGGATAATTTGGTGCATTTTTTGTGTCCAGAAGGATTGGTCCAATTATTACCAGAAACACAATTTACAAATGCGCCAATGGATCCTTTATATCGAATGCCAACTTGTGAGATCATTTCATTTTCAAACATGAGGCTTCCTTCAACATATTCTTCTCGAGCAGGATTGTCATCTAAGTAATCCAAATTTTCTTGTGAAAGTATTAGGTCAAAGGTTGGTAACTTATCTTGATCGAAAATATAATCTGAGGAGAAATTTAAATAATTCGCTTCTTCATTTGGCGTTACAATAGAATCCATAGGAATGATGGTAGGCCCTTCATTTGATGAGTGCTCAACATCTTTTTGGCAACTAAAACCTAGTGTTATAAGTAGGAGCGAGACTAGTAGATTTTTTGACTTGCAGTTCATTCGATATAATTGCTGGACTAATATAACGATTTTCAATTATTTCAATTGTATCATATAAGTGACGATTTTATTGAGGTTTTGAGTGAATTTGAAGTTTTTTATGAAAAAAATCAATTTTCAGGCAACAGGAATTATAAAAGTGAAGTCATGTAGGTGAATCTGGATTTAAAAAGACTAGCTGATCATTATTTATAAAAATTAAAAGAAACACAATCATGAATAATTTAATTAAAATTTTACTACCCATAGCCCTGGCAATTTCTTTTTTCTCTTGCGAAAACGATGGTTTTGATATCCAAGAATCTGTAGGAGAAACATCTGAATTAAAAATGTCTATCGCTGGTCAAGTATTAGATATCAATGGCAATCCAATAATCAACGCTGCTGTCATTTATAATAACGAAGAAAAGCGAACGGACAATTATGGTCTTTACTTTTTTGAAAATGTAAAAGTCAGCGATACACATAATCATGTTTACATTCATAAAGATGGATACTTTGAAAATACCAGAACTTTTCGTTCACATGTCAGTACTAATCTTACCTTGAAAACTATTTTATTGGATGAAAATTTTAAGTATCAGTTTAATAGTGAGGCTGGAGGTATTATTGCAGCAACAAATGTTACGTTAGAATTTCCACCTAACGCCATAGTCACAGACGATTCTGGTAATGAATACAATGGGACTGTTTGGGTTGCTGTCAAACATTTAAATCCACTTGATGATGATGTTAATTACATGATGCCTGGTGATTTAACGGCTTTGGATGCCGATGGTCAATATAGTAAACTGACATCTTATGGCATGGTCAATGTAACGCTTAAAAGCACTGCTGGCGAAAAACTTCAAATAGCACAAGGTCAGGAAGTTACTATGATTGCAACTATTCCAAATGAAATTTTAAATCAGTCACCTGATCAAATTGAAATGTGGTCTTTTGATTTTGAAAAGGGGTTGTGGATTGAAGAAGGCATGGCTTCTAAAAGTGGTGATCATTATATTGCCAAGGTAGCTCATTTTAGTAGCTGGAATTATGATGTAAAGATGCCCGCCATTATCATGAACGGTAGGATAGTAGATGCAGATGGCATAGGCTTTTCGGCTTACATCAATGTATTTAAATCGGGAACCAATATGGGAGGCAGAGGAAAGACTCAAAGTAACGGATACTTTAGTGGTGCGGTTCAAAAAGATGAATTATTAACTGTGATAGTTTACGGTGATGAATGTCGATATATGGAATTATTTAGATCAGAAGTTGGGCCTTTTTCTCAAAATGTTGATGTTGGGGAAATAGTTGTTAATCTTCCGTCTAATCCAACATATCAAGTTACTGGTGAGTTAGAAGATTGCGATGGCAATGTTCCTGATAATGTAGTCATTGCTATAAATGATGAAATATATTTTTCGTTAGATGGAAAATTTAATATTTCGTTTTCACCGTGTCGTGGTGGTCCTTTTAAAATTAAAGCAATCGATCTAGACAAAAAGACATCATCAGATACGTTTGTACTTCAAGTGGGAGATAATGCTTTTAATCCATTGGTTATTTGTCTGGATGATATTGCTTATGTGAAAGTAAAAAGTACTGATTTAGGTTTTGAAGAAATTGCATATCTTGAAACCATTATTGAAGGGCGTCAAAATAATGAAAAACAGTTTTTCGGATTTGGGCGTAGTTTCGATGGTAATGCTGAAAAGAGATATGATATTCGAATTAGCTATCGAGATAATGCTGGTGGTAAATACGAAGAAGGCGCATTTGACACAACCAAAGCTTCAATAGAAATTAGGCAGCCTAATTTAAATGCATTCTTTAGACTAGACAATGGCAAAATTATAATTAATGAGGTCAACGAATCGATGAAATATGTAAAAGGTTCATATAATATAGAAATGGAGGCTGTAGAAAGTAATATTACAGGTAAGTATACTTTTACGGGAGACTTTAAATTAGATATTGTTGACTAATGAGCAACTCATATTAGGTTGTATCGAGGGCAATCGTATTGCTCAGAAGTTATTATATGAAAAATATAGTAGGCAGATGTATGGCATTTGCCTACGCTATTGTAAAAGAAACGATCTGGCAGGTGATGCTTTGCAAGCTGGATTTGTTAAAGTATTTAAAAGTATCAAACAATTTAAAGGCGAGGGAGAATTAGGCGCATGGATTAGAATGATCATTGTTAGAACATCATTATCATTAATTAAGGTTGAAAAGAAACATGATTCTGTTGAATTGGGAGAAGGTTCAAGCGGATTTATCGAAATGGAATTTGATATTGACCTAGATAAGTTTGATTACAAGAGAATGCTTGAACATCTCGAGAGACTTCCTCAAGGATACCGCCTTGTCTTTTCGATGAATGTTTTTGACGAAATGCCCCACAAAGACATTGCAAAAGTTTTAAAGATCTCAGAAAATACTTCAAGAAGCCAACTTTTGAAAGCACGGAAAATGCTTCAGAAATCAATTATGAATGACGATTATTTAATGAAGAACTACATGAAATGATAAATTATTTGGATGAAAACATTTGATGACATAGAAAATAGAATGAAGCATTTGTCCGATAAAAATGCAGTCGATCCACCTACGTTTATTTGGGATAAGATCGAAGCGGAATTGGATGATGATAAAGGGCGAAGACGCGGGCTGATTATTTTCTTTGGTTCGTTGCTTTTGCTTGTTGCTGTTGTGTCTTCTGGGATTGGTTATTATTTCAATGTGAACAATGTGAGCAATGTTAGCAATGTGAACAATGTGAACAATGTGAGCAATGAAGGCAATGTGACAAATGCGACTAATGCGACTAATGCGAAAAATGAAGACAATGAAGGCAATATGAGCAATGTGACAAATGCGACTAATGAAAGTAATGTGAGGAATGAAAACAATGTGAGCAATGTGACAAATGCGACTAATGTGATTAATGCGAAAAATGAAGACAATGAAGGCAATGAATTCAATGAAAACAATGTGACAAATGCGACTAATGCGACTAATGTGACTAATGAAAGTAATGTGAGGAATGAAAACAATGTGAGCAATGTGACAAATGCGACTAATGAAAGTAATGTGAGGAATGTGACAAATGCGACTAATGTGACTAATGTGACTAATGAAAGTAATGTGAGGAATGAAAGCAATGAATACAATGAAAGCAATATGAACGTAATGGAGTCGGAACGACCGAAGCCGAGAGGCTTTGATGAAGAGAACCGCGAAGCGGGTGGATTAGCCGGGGGCAATGAATTCAATAAAGACAATGTGATCAATGTGACAAATGCGACTAATGAAAGTAATGTGAGAAATGTGACAAAAGACAATGAAGTCAATGAAAGCAATGTGACAAATGCGACTAATGAAAAATTAACTTTGCCTTTGCAAACTTTGCAGTTAAATCAAAATATATTATTTAAGGAGCGGAGTTTTTTAGAATTACCTGAAGAGTTCAAAAAAAGGGGCCGATTTATTAAGCCTAAGATTAAGGGGAGTAAGTTTTATGCTAATTTAAATCAGTCTTTTGGATCGCATATTTTTGATTATCCAAATTTGAATTTAGAAAGAAATCAATTAAGATTGTTTTCAGAAGACAAAGTCAATACCACAGGATATAAACTTGGTCTAGGTTATAGGATTGATGAAAAGTTAAGTTTGAATATGTCTGGGCACTTTCTGACATCTTTAGATACAATGAATTACAGTGCTGAGGTTATTATTGGGTATGAGCCTCCTGAAGAACCAGAAATGGATTCAATACCTATATATGGATTTGTGGATTTTTCTGATGATATAAAATATAAAACTATAGATTTTAGTGCAGAGATTGAATATAAAATTGCTAGAGGGCGTTGGCATTTTTCTGTACTCGGTGGTCCATTGTTCAATTATAGTTTTAGACCTAGTGGACAAATATTGATAAGTGAAGCCAGTGCTATTGAATTAGAAAGTGAAGCATCTCCGTATAAACGAAAAGTGGGTTTAGGCTTTTCAGTTGGTTTTAGAATATCGAAGCCACTATTTGATAAATTTGAAATCTACTTTAGTCCTAATTATAAACGTTATTTTTCAACTATAACTAATATAGAAACCTCATTGCCAACACGGATGGGTGTAGCGGCCATGGATATCGGAATTAAATATCATTTTTAATTCCATTTTGATATTATTTATAAAGAAAAAATAAAAAAATGAGGCTTTATTTAAAGCCTCATTTTTCTGTTATGGTTGTACCGGTTCGGATTTATTTTTTACATATTTATCAAGCCATTCGTCTTGTTCCCAGAGTAAGTGCATGATGCTTTCTTTAGCTCTGTAGCCATGACTTTCTTTCGGAAGCATAACCAATCTGACTGTAGCGCCCAATCCTTTTAAAGCATTGAAATAACGCTTTGATTGCAGGGGATAAGTTCCAGAGTTGTTATCTGCTTCACCATGAATTAATAAGAGTGGTGTTTTCATTTTATCAGCGTGCATGAACGGTGACATTGTGTAGTACACGTCTGGTGCTTCCCAATATGATCTCTCTTCACTTTGAAATCCGAAAGGTGTTAACGTTCTATTGTATGCACCACTTCTGGCAATTCCTGCGGCAAATAAGTTGGAGTGACTCAAAAGGTTAGCTACCATAAATGCACCATAACTATGTCCTCCAACACCTACACGGTTTC
>JABDKX010000008.1 GCA_013001975.1 Saprospiraceae bacterium
TGCTTGAATATCTTCTTCAGTCGTTAAGGTATTATGAACGAAAAGATTTCGGCGTTTGGCTTGCATGTTTTTTAAGGCATAATATATTGAGCCTTTTCCAATTGGTTTAAAGTGGTCCAAATTAAAACCGAAGCCTTTTACAAAATCATGAAAACCACTTTCTCCAGTTTCAAACAATGCGTTTTCATCAACTGTTTCTTGATTATGAATACTGATAGTGGCATTGTCAGGATTGGCTTTATTTATAAAATCAAAGAGTTCTTCCGAAACACTATAAGGTGCATGGGGGACAAAACTTTTTTTATTAGTACCATCTGAAGATTGGTCTCTAAAAACAGCACGATAATTTTCAATTGTACTTACAGTTAGGGAGGATTGCATAAAATCAAAAAGTTCTACAAACGTGTAGTAATGAATTGGGCTTTCACTCTTTGTGTTTGCTGTGTCTACTTTGTTGGAAATATCACCAACAGCTTGTATGCCAGCTGCAAACATATTTCTGTCCTCCTCTTCAATTTTACTTTGAATGATCGATTGCTCAAAGTCTCTGAGTTTAACTACATTTCCGATAAAGGTGATCAACGATGTGCCAGTTGGACAAAGACCTTTCATATGTGATAACTCCAAATGACAATGCGTGTTTATAAATCCTGGTAGCAGGATGCCTGAAAAGTGTTTGACATCAACAGAACCAAAATCTTCTTTGGTTCCTACTTTGACGATAGCGTTGTCATCATCTAATTGAACGACACCATTTTTAATAGGCTCTGAAGTTATTGGGAAAATATAATCCGCAGAAAGGAATCTCATAATATGGGTTATAAATCTTTTGCAATGATACCACTTTTCAATCGTGGTACAAACCATGTGCTTTTGGGAGGAAGTGTTTCTTGTTTGTCCGCAACATGTGTTAGCTCATCAATACTTATGGGATAAATGCATAGGCCAACGCCACGCTGATACTTTTGACTTTGCTTGATTATTTTTTCTATTGGTTCTGTGCCACCATAATATTTAATTCTGGTATCAAGTCTGACATCTTCAATCCCTAGAATTTTTTTAAAGATATATTTATTGATAAGTGCAGCATCTAGAATGACCTTCTTCTTTTTATTTGTAAACTTAGATTTCCAAGTCATAGCGTACCACTGATTTTCAATATAAAATGTCACTTCGTGCTTAGACTTTGGTTTACGTGGTTTCTTAATAAATTTAATATCGAAATATTTAGATAAAGCAGCAACGAATTCTGAGCATTTCATAATTTCATTAATATCTACAACCCGATTAAAATCCCAAATTTGTAATTCATCAAAGGGAAAATAAGCAGATAAGATATGTGCGTATTTTTCGGATTCAGCACCTAACTCGTCACTGCCATTTAAAAGTGACACCGTAGTTGTCCTATGATGTCCATCACCGATGTATGCTTTGTCAAGTTTTTCGAAAGATGAAACGATTTTATCTGTAAGCGCTTTATTTTGAATGATCCATACTTTATGGACTTCACCATCTTCAAATGATATGTTGACCTTAGGATTTTTGTTTTTGGTGACTTTAATAAGATCTTTTTGGATACTGTCTATTGGGTGATATCCAAGCAAGACGGGCTTGACCAATGCCTTTCTTTGCATGAGTAAGTGCATCATTTGTTGCTCCTTAGCCGCTAGTGTTTTTTCATGCTTTAATATTTTATTATCAACCAAATCTTGAACGGAGGTGCTGCAAAGCAAACCTGTATGCAATCCATGAGATGATTGTATTTGGTATATATACAATGCTTCTTTTGCTCCGTTACTATACACACCACTTTTACGATATTCTCGATATTGATGTTTGATGCTGGCAAAGAAGGAATCTGGTGATTTTATTAAGTCAGCTTTGGGGAAAACAGCCTTGAATGTTTTTATGTTCATCTGATTATTTAGTCGGTAGGGTAAAGATAAGGGAATTCAATGGGAACAATGAGAGCAATGAGAACAATTAAGTGAATATTGAGATTTGGAGATATTAAGCAAAAGGTGTCTTTGCCTCTGTGCGGATTTTAAACAATACAACTTAATGCGAACATTGAATCTTTAATTTTGAATTTTTAATCTTGAATCATAAATATATTATTTGGTATCTTGCGGGCTAAATTAATTTTGATGATAAAGATTACTTTTCCAGATGGTAATGTGAGGGAATATGAAGCAGGGGCAACACCTCTTGAGATTGCAGCTTCTATTAGTGAAGGCTTAGCTAGAAATGTACTAACGGCCACCGTAAATGGAGAAAAATGGGATGCGACCAGAGGAATCGATACAGATAGCAGCTTACAGTTACATACATGGAGAGATGATGAAGGAAAATATGCATTTTGGCATTCTTCGGCTCACTTATTGGCAGAAGCTTTGGAAGCATTATATCCTGAGACAAAGTTTGGAATAGG
>JABDKX010000032.1 GCA_013001975.1 Saprospiraceae bacterium
GAAGGAAATCACATTTGATTCTGTGTAAAATCTGGCTACAAGGTTGAATGTTTGATCGGTTACCTGTTCTACATTTATAATATACCTTAAGTTATCCTCTGAATCTCCTTTACTGAAGAGTGTTTCTTTTGGACCATTTTCAAAGTCTTCATCCTTATTAAATTTAAAATCAAGTGAAAAGTCTGTTGTATTTAAATCTGATATGTGTGGAAGTTCGACATAGTCTAAATCACCATCAAAAACGGCATCCCAAAGGATATTTTCACTTGACCCGTTGTCATCGAAATCGATGCCTACAGGAAGAACAATGTTTCTTTTACCGCTTACATCAATGGCTTCGTTATCGAACGGAATACAATAAACTATTTTGCTTTTATTCAAACTTATTGGGAGGTCACAACTCGAACATCTATCCTGTGGATTTTCGTTTACCAAGGTTAAATAAACGAGGCTATCGCATTCATCTCTTCTATAGTCTTCTTGAAGAGAGCCTCTATGGATAACAAGGTTTGTTTCTATGTCAAATTGTGAGTATTCAAATTCAAAATCTTCAAAATAGGTATATGGATAATCATCTGGACAAAGTTCTATTTCAACAAACTCTTCCACTTCTTCAAGTTTTATTACTTCCACTTGCTGAAATAGATCACAACCACAAATATCTTGAGTTTCAATTATATGAAAACCTGGTTCTGAAATTGGATCACCGTCCCAATGAATACTTGGAACCCAATCGTCCTCATTTAATTCGTGTTCACAAACTTTTAGTCTTCCAAAGTCTACAGATTTATCAATAACCTCCAATTCATAACAATAGTCTATTTCATATGATCCGCAAGAAAGGGCTACACTTTCCAGACAAACTACATAGTTTCCAAATTGCGTTACGTTAAAAGAAGCGTTTGCTATATCATCAATCGTAAAATCAAATGATTCTGGTCCATCAACAAAGAAGTTCCAGTTTCCCTCTGCTTGTTCAAAGTATTCTTCTTGATCGTCATCTTGATAAAAAACATCTATTTCAATTGGTAGAGAATTACAATAAACGTCAGGCTGCTCATCACATTGCTTAGTGGAAATTCCAGTAACTGAACTAAACTCGCCAGGCTCGCCAGGTGTAATTTCAAGTTCAAAATCCACAGGATAAAAGAAGCAAGCATCTACGTAGACAACATACTCGTGTCCAATAATTAAGTCTTCAAATTCCATTGTAATGTCTTGGGAGGAAGAACAATCAGACTCACCAATACAGTTTCCATAAGGCATGCATCCACTTACTAGACCAACTTTCAAATCCTCTCCAGCAACATCCCATGTTAACCTAAAGCTTATATCATGACTGGTTGCCTCAAATTTATAGTTTTCTTGATTATATCGAGAACCACAATTAGCTACTTCTACAACTGAGAGTTCCGGGTTGTATAATTCATCATTTATGGTTATTTGACTTGTTAAACAAGCCATCTCGTCAGGACATTCATAGTGAATCATTTCTGTTGGATTACTATTTGTTAGTCCGTTTATGCTGAATCCTAAAAAGATTAAAAGTAGAATATTTTTAGATATTTCCATCTTATAACTGTTTAGACTGTACAAAATACTGTTTTTTAAAAGGCATAAATACAACATTTTACATTTTTATAAATTTTAATGCACCTAAGTATTCATTCCCTTGTGCGATCTTTAACATATATAGCCCTTGCTCAAGATTCGAAACATTAATGTTTTCTTCTATACCAATGTTTAACATAATTATGCTTCCGTTCATATTTACAATTGACACACGTAGATTTGACTTATCAAGATAATCAGAACCTATATTTAATTCAGAGTTTACTGGGTTAGGATAAATGGAGAGGTCGTTCAATAATTCTTGTTCTAAACTACTCACCATACAAGCTGGATCTGATTCATCCAAAACAGTTAAGTTTAAAGTAGTAATAGAATCACATCCTAGTACGTTAGTTCCTAATATTTCGTAAGTGCCTTCCTCAGAATAACCCATGTAGGTACTATCTGGGCAAATTTCGATAAAAAGGTCTTCATATGATTTTGGCAGCACTGTTAGCTCAAGAGTTCTTGTTGAGTCACATCCATTGCCCGCTGTAAATTTGTCAGAATAGGTTCCTGTTGTATTATAAGACGCGTAACTTTCTCCTTCACAAACTTCCATGCTGATACTTTCTTCTACATCCTCGTTTTTTATTACCGTCAATAAAATCAAACTATCACATGAGTTGCCGTTTGAGTCTAATGATAACGAGCCGTTTTCTACTCTAATTTCGCTTTGTTGGTATTCCTCATCTTCTTTTATTTCTACACCCAAAACAGAAAACGGAAACATGTCTGGACAGGTTTCTATGACTATTTCTTCAGGAACACCTTGACTCGCCAATTTAAGTTTTATTGTTTCTTGAACATCACACCCACAATCATCTTCATTGGTAAGATAAATTTGTGTTTCAACTGGATTGTTGATAATTAGTGTTTTAAAATCTTCTGATATTTCTGTTGGCAGTACTTCTTCCACATTTTCCGGGCAAGCGACAATTGTTCCGTAGTCAACTGTAATACCGCTTCTGATCGTAATAGTTGCACAGAAGTCAGACGCCATCGTAGTACATTCATTGCTGACTGATACTATACAAATATTATAGGTGCCTTCTTCTTTCAGCTCGGGTATTTCCAATCCTGAATCAATATCAGATACATTTATTTGTCTGTTAGCTCCATTGACAGAAAGTACAATATCAAAATTAGAGTCAGCATTATACGCTTGAAAGTCTTGGCTTAATTCGTCCAAGTATCCAGGAAATAATTTAATATCAGAAAACTTACAAATGGCATTCGTTTCATTGTCTACACACGAATCATCTGCTTCAACTCTATATACATTTTCCTCAGGAATTTCTTCCGCTTCACTAGGTAGGCATTCTAATTCTAAATTAAAGGAGAAAGAATTGGACTGTCCACAATCATCTGTCGCGGTATACGTAACTTCAACAAAAGATACGTTTTCATCTAGCACAACAGGAGAAGTATGTGATTGACTAAATGTTAGTGCATTGCAATTGTCTGCAAATATTTCTTTTGGAGACACATTCCATTCAACAGCAGCCTCGCAAAACTCTTGACATAGCTGCTGATAAGAAACAATAACATCTTCAGGGACCATTGCCTCATCGACTGCAGGCTTGGGATCATTTTGAATGAATCCATAAATGTATAAGCTGTCATAACCTGTTGGGCTTGCTTGTGGAATGACTAAAGTATCTAACGGATTGTTTTTATCAATTGTTATATCACCTATAACGGTCTGTTCGCAACAGGACAGGAAATAATCTTGTCTCACTTCAAATTCCTTTTCTGGAAAGTGTAAAAACAAAACATCTTGTCCACTCAATTTCTGTTTCCAGTATTTGAAGTCATTCATTCGTCCATTATAAAACTGAGAACGAACACCATCAATAAATTGCGTTCCTAACATTAAGTCGTCCGTGTTCCCTCTTAGGTTTTCGTCAATTGGAACGCTGTTTTCTAAGTATCCGTTTAAGTATAGAGAAATTGAATCTGTACCAACGACATACACGATGTCATACCACACATTATTTTGAAGCGCATCAATTCCCAGTTCATATTGATTTGCCGCACCAAAGAAGTTTCCTTTTAAGTTGAAAAGGGATTCGTTTACTTTTTCAAGGTTTATACTGTATCTTAAGTTATCTTCATTGGTATCCCCTTTACTAATTAACGTTTCGACAGTCCCGTTTTCAAACCTCTCGTCTTTTACAAATTGAAAGTT
>JABDKX010000060.1 GCA_013001975.1 Saprospiraceae bacterium
TTATATATATTAATATAAAATTAATATTAATCAGAAAAAATATCATAAATATTATTGATTTTCGATATAATCTCGTTAAATTCATCTTTTGATTTATCCAAAACTTACTAAATTTTAAAACCAATGAATAGCCCTCTCAAGAACAACTCACCTAGTGTACGTGTTGCTTCAAACCAAATTACAATTAATTTAGATTTAGAAAAATTAGGAATATTCATCTTAATGTTCATGTTGAGTGCCTTAACTTTTGGCTCACTAATGGCCGAAGGAACTAAGGAATTAGCACCTAATCCTTCAATAGATATTAATGGAAATCCAACGCACGATATTGCTGCCTTGAATATTGGAAATAAGGAATACCAACGATTTGCTGAATTTGGTAATATGAGTACTGATGCCAGATTATACGTTCATATTACAGACCCAACTACAGAATCAATTTATTTAGGATTCAGTGGAGGTCGAGATAACAGTTTCGGAGGTTCGACTATAAATTCTAATTCACCAGTTCCGTGGGAATTTAGAGAGCAGAAATATAAATATTATGTAAAAGATCCTGCAGGTAATATTATTTATACTTCAGATATAATTGATAACACCAATGAAAATATTCAGAACTATGATCAAGCTATCAATGGCCCTAGTGCATTTAATGCAGGTGGATATGAAGCAGATGTTGTTGAATCATCCTTACTAACAACTTCAGGTAATTACTACATAGAATTTGAATTAATTGAACCAACAGAAGACCGCGATAGTGAAGACTACTTTTTATTAATTTATTATTGGGATATCACAGTAGCTCAAAATGCTGCTCCTCAAACAGGTAGAGTGTGGTCTCGAAACTGGGGCTTATTTGCAATAAACGATTACAAATTTCCTGAAAGACCTTTTAATGGTGCATTTTATGTTTGTGCTCCAGATCCAGCCGATCCAGAAGGTGCTTATGTAACGAAAATTGACTTTAATGACAGTGGCTTTAGACCAGGAGGATTTAATGTTACTTTTAACAGTTATGGAACCGATAGTTCTCTTGATAAAATATTGTCTAGAAAATCAGTCTCGGGAGAAAATAAAGCAAATGCTGAATATGAAATATTTTTAAATGATCCAGTAGATATTTGTAAAACTGCTGAAGCAGGTAATATCAGTTTGTCAGGAGTTACAAGATGTGATGGGATGGCATCATATTGTATAGAATATATGACCAATAAACCAGGATTGATAAACTTATTACTTGATTTTGATGGTGATGATGGAATTTATACGCCAGGTACTGCAGATTTATTCATGAATAATTTTGTGGATATGACACAAGTTGGGATTAGCCAATGTTTCGATTGGGACGGTTTAGATGGTTTAGGAAATCCAGTTGATGACATAAGAATTCTATTATCTTATGAACAAGGAGAATATCACTTTCCAATTTATGATGCAGAATATTTAACGCAAGGGTTTATGATTGAAAGAGTAAGACCTGCGAATTCAGAAGTACCAAATTTATTCTATGATGATAGTAACATTACGCAACTGCCTTATGTTATGGGACCACAACCACCATCTGTTGAATTAGAAGGTTGCAGCACACCTTGTCACAATTGGAATAATTATGATTTAGATGCGAATGAAGGTTATGGAAATGAGAATACAATAAACTCTTGGTGGTTCTCTAACAGAATTGTTTTGGAAGAGGAAGTTGAACTTCCAGCAATATTATTTTGTGAGGTTACGGGTCCTGTGGAAATTTGTGGTGGAACGGAATCCAATTTAGAGTTAATTTTTAGTCATACACCTGGCTCTAGTGCGCAACCTGGGTTAGATGGTGATGTATCATGGACTGGGCCAGGATTAGTCAGTAGTTCAAATTCAGGCGCAACTTTTAATACGGGTGGTACATATACTGCAGATGTTTCTTGGTTAACTCCAACTGGAGCAAGTTGTCTCAGTTCTTGTTCATTCACAGTTAATGAATTCCAAGTAGATTCCGTAAAAATTGATACGACAATAGAATTTGGAGCTGTTTTCGAATTTAATGGTGTTGTATATGATGCAACAGGTAATTATGATGTTATAACAACAGATGCTAATGGTTGTGATCAAATCACTACGATCTGCTTAGTAGTTGATATTCCTGATGTAACATTAGTTTGTGAAATATCCAGCAGCGCAGACGGATTATGTCCTAACGGTGAAGCAACATTAACGCTAACAACAACGCATTCGCCAGATACGGCACCATTTCCAACAATTCTTGGTGTTTCTTGGGATGGACCTAATTTATTAAGTTCTGATGAATCAGGTGCTGTTGTTCATAGTGGCGGAGATTATACGGCTACCATAACTTATGTTAATTTAACTGAAGATACTTTAACGACGACTTGTAACTACAGCATTGAAGCTTATCCAGAATATAATGTGAAAGTAGATACAACAGTTGGTTTCGGTGAAGTTTTTGAAGCTAACGGCATTGTATACGATGCTTCTACTGTAGATACAGTAAGTTTATCTACAGTAAATGGATGTGACAGCACAGTAGTCTATTGTGTAGTCGTTGAAATTCCAGATGTATTTTTAACTTGTAACTTAGAAGGACCTGCGGGTATTTGTGCCAGTGATACTGGAGCGTTAACTTTAACAACATCACATACACCAGCAAATGCACCAGCACCTGTAATCAATTCTGTAATTTGGTCAGGTGGTGGAATTGTTACTTCTAATGACAACGGTGCAACAGTAACAGGAGGATTTGTTTATTCTGCAGAAGTATCTTATACCAATATTGCAGGTGAAACAAGAGTTGCAAATTGCGAAATTTCAATTCAAGATTATCCTGAATATGCTGTTTGTATTGATACAATTATCGAAGCTGGACAGGTACTTACAATAGATGGTGTTGATTATGACACGCCAGGGGAATATGTAAATGCAGGAACAACTGCTAACGGTTGTGACAGTATCGTAACAATTAAGATTATTCCAGAAACTGTATTACTCTGTTACGACCTTGATAATTGTAAGTCTTCGGACTATTCTAAATTTACCGGTAAATTAAATCCAGAATTTGATTGCGCTGAAATAAATGCTTCAACTGTGTTTAGAGAAAATCCAGCAAGTAATGGCCATTCTTGTACTGAGGGCATCAATGGTTCTAATGCCATGTGTATCAGTTCAGATGAAAGCTGTGCTTTTAATGCTGGAAGTGAAAAATCTGCAGTCATTGAAGTAGCAATAAATCCTGATCAAGGCCAAAATGTTAGAGTAACAAGTATAAGCTTCTATGAAAGAGCACCAGAGGAATTCCAATGGATAGCAGGTCATGAAGGACTCAATAACCCACCTACATTATATGGCGTTAGAGTCTTGAAAAATAATCAAGAGATTTTTAGAGTTGAAGATCAAGAAGCAACGGAAGATTGGACGCAAGAAAATTTCAGATTCAGCGGTATTCCGGAATTTATTGTTGATGCGCCAAGTTTAATCAGAATCGAATTACTTGGATATTGCTTGAAAGGAAATGACTCTAGCGTTACAGCATGGGATCTTGATGAAATCAAAATAAATGCAACTTGTACTTCTGCTTCGGCAAATCAAGTAGAGATTTCTGGTAGTATTAAAAATATTAAAGGTGAGCCTCTAAGTCAAGTTAGAGTAGCTTTAGATACAGATAATCCTTACATGAATTCTAAAGCGCATTTTACTAATGTAAATGGTGAGTATGCGTTCACGGAATTGAGAAAAGGTTATGAATATCAAATCAAGCCAGATCTTAATGACGACTTTTTAAATGGTGTTACTACAGTTGATTTGATTCATATCCAAAGACATGTTCTTGGATTAAAGAGCTTCGATTCTCCATACCAAATGATTGCTGCAGATGCGGATAATTCAGAAAGCATTACTGCAATAGATATCTTACAATTAAGAAAATTAATCTTAGGTATTTATGATGAACTACCACGTAACACTAGTTATAGGTTTGCAAGAACGGATCAAGAATTACCGTTGAGTAATCCATGGCAGGTTGATGAAAATGAAATTTTTTACGAAGCCGAAGAAGATCAATTGAATACCAATTTTAATGCTATAAAAATTGGTGATGTTTCACTCTTTGCTGATTTTGATAATAATGAAGTTGAATCTAGAAATAGAGCTCAAGACATTACGATTAATACTGAAAATGTATATGCAAAAGAAAATGAATTGATTCAATTAGACCTACAAATTACTGATGAAGCTTCTGTTGAAGGATTCCAGTTTGCACTAGATCTTAACGACGCAGAGTTTGTTAGCTTAGAAGGTTTAGATGATAATGGAACTTCATATCATTTAGATGTAAATACTAATACACTAAAAGTATCATATTTCAATTCTAATGGTAATGATGTTGTTGATTTCCAATTGAATTTACTAGCAAACAAATCAGGATACTTATCTGAAATGGTTGCTTTAAATGAAGCTGTGTTATCTCCAACAGTTTATTCTGGTGAAACACTTGAAGATAAAAAATTGAATATTGAGTTCAATAATGAAGTTTTAGAAGACTTTATTTCTATAAGTCCAAACCCATTCGCTGAATCGTTTAAAATTGAAATGAATGCAGGACAAGAAACAACTTATACAATTGATATCTTTGATGTTTCGGGTAAATTACTTTATAGGTCAAACAATGAAGTAGTTAATAGAATGTATACTAAGTATATTTCTAAGACCGATATAGCAAATTACAAAGGTGTAATTATCATTAAAATCAATAGTGAAAATTCAAACCTTACAAAGAGAATTTTAAGCTTATAAGTTTAAGCAATAAATAAATTAAAAAAGGGAGCTGATTTTTTTAGCTCCCTTTTTTTATGCTGATATTTTTCTTACTGTTTTATCCACCCCAATTTCTTATCTGCTTAATACAACGATGTCAGCTCTATTCGCATTTATTATTCTCCAAACGTAGGTGCAAATATCTGCACAATCTTCTTTTGATTGTTTTTCTTATATTTAAATAAATTAGAAAGTCATGTTCAAAAAAGGATTTATATTATTTTTTGCCCTTCTGTTATCTATAAATGGCATTGGTCAAAGTGCTGATAATTTAAAAGCAATAAATGAAGTATGGCGTAAATTCTGTAAATCATTTGAAACGCTTGATTATGAATTATTTGCCGAAATACACTCTCAGGATTTAATCAGAATTTCTGGAGGCAAAAGAATCAAAGCTTATGATGCTTATATTGAGGGTTACAAGTCTCACTTTACAAAAGCAAAAAAAGCAAATGAAACGAAGGCGATATCCCTAAGATTCTTTGAACGTATAAACAATGATAAAATAGCCAGCGAAAGAGGTTTTTATAAATCTGTCAGTAATCCAGAAACCCCTAACGAACGTATTTCTTATGGTCAATTTCATGCCTTATTACAAAATGAAAATGGGACCTGGAAGATACTTATGGATTATGATTCAGATAATGGAGGGACAGTAAGTTCGGCAGATTTTGAAAGTGCCAATGCATTGGAAGATATTGACCCGTTTGTATTAAAACCCAAAAGCAAATGAAAATATTCATCATAGGAGGCAACGGCACGATTGGTAAAACAGTTTCTCAATATTTTAAGAGCAAATATGAAGTCATCATAGGTGGCAGAAGCTCTGGAGATTTTCAAATTGATATAGCAGATAGTGATTCAATTCAAAGAGCATTAGAAAAAATTGGAATGATGGATGCTATTGTTTGTATTGCTGGTGAAGCAAAGTGGGCAGACTTCAATGACCTCTCAGAAGAAGATTTCTATATTGGATTAAGAAGCAAACTTATGGGACAGGTTAACTTGGTTAGGCTAGGGAGGTCTTTTTTAAAACCCAAAGGATCGATAACATTGTCAACTGGGATCTTAGCAGATGATCCGGTCGTGAAAACCTCAAGCGCTGCCATGGTTAATGGAGGTATCCATAGTTTTGTTCAAGCTGTTAATTTAGAAATTGAAAATGATATCAGAGTGAATGTTGTTTCTCTAGGTGTCGTCGAGGACGCATATGAAAAATATAAAGACTATTTTCCAGGTCATAATCCAGTGTCAATGCAGAAAGTTGTCAATGCTTATTCTAGAAGTGTTGAAGGAAAGGGCAGAGGAGAAATAATCAGAATGTATGGATAGATTTATTTCAAAAAATGGTTTTGAAAAAGCTTAGCTATAAAGATAAATTAAAATATGCTGAAGAAGCGATGGGGCTTATTGATAACGGTGAGTCTCTAAAGGAATTTAAAACTAAAATGAAGAATTTAGGTTATATAAATTCTCAAATTGATAAAATTCTAAAGTCTGCGAAAACTCAGATATACGATAAATATGGTCCTAAAGTCAATCAATATCTTTTGGCTACATCCTTAGATCAACATCTTGATGAGTTTGAAAATTTAAGTGATGAAGATTTTGAAGCAATTCAGAAAAGAGAATATGAAAGAATAATATCAAAAAGCAAGGCAACAGTCAGTCGGTTAACCAAGGAAGGCAAATCAAAAGAGTACGTCATCAATGAAGTTGTAAATCCGTACTTCAATGAAAATGATGTAGATAATCATTTAGAAACATACCATTATTATAATTCTCCTGTAAGTGGTGAAGAAAAGAATAATTATCAGGTGATAGGTGTCGGCTTGATATTGGCTGGTTTAGGACTTTTCTACTTATCCTATGACATGGATGTCAGGAAGTTCAGAGCACTAATTATAGTAATTATAATATTTGGCATAAGAAACCTTATCAAATCAAGGTCAACCAAAGCCGCCATCAAACGCATGAATGATAACAAAAAACGATTTTGGAAGGAAAACAATCAAGGATAAAAAAAAAGAGATCTAACAAATTAGATCTCTTTTTTATTTTAAGACAATATAATATTATACATCAAACCTGTCTAGATTCATAACTTTATGCCATGCGGTAACAAAGTCGTTTACAAACTTATCCTTAGCATCTGTGCAAGCATAGACTTCAGCCAGAGCCCGAAGTTCAGAATTGGATCCGAAAATAAGATCAACGCGTGTGCCAGTATACTTTAAGTCTCCTGACTTCCTATCTCTTCCTTCAAAAACATTTTTATCTGCGTCACTTGCTTTCCATGTTGTGCCTAAGTCCAAAAGGTTAACAAAGAAATCATTGCTTAGCGCTTCATTTTTATCAGTAAAAATACCGTGAGCAGAATTATCATAATTTGTATTCAAAGCTCTCATGCCTCCTACTAAAACTGTCATTTCAGGTGGCGTAAGTGTCAACAGTTGTGCTCTGTCAACCAACATCTCTTCAGCATTTGAAACATTATGCGGTCTTGAATAATTTCTAAATCCATCTGCTAATGGCTCTAGTGCTGCGAATGAATCAATATCCGTTTGTTCTTGGCTGGCATCAGTTCTACCTGGTGTAAAAGGAACAGTCACACTGTGACCTCCATTTGCTGCTGCTTTTTCAATGCCTACACAACCTCCAAGAACGACTAAGTCAGCTATTGAAACTTTTTTACCATCATTTTGAGCACTGTTGAATTCATTTTGGATAGTTTCAAGTCCACCAATAACAGCAGAAAGTTGTGAAGGATTGTTAACTTCCCAATGTTTTTGAGGCGATAAACGTATACGACCACCGTTAGCACCTCCTCTTTTGTCAGAACCTCTATATGTCGAAGCTGATGCCCAAGCAGCAGATACCAATTGTGAAACAGTAAGACCTGAAGCATTTATTTTAGCTTTTAAAGCCGCGACATCATTATCATCAATGATAGGATGCGAAGCTTTTGGAACTGGATCTTGCCAAATCAATTCTTCGTTTGGAACCTCTGGTCCTAAGTATAAAGAAATAGGTCCCATATCTCGATGAGTCAATTTGTACCAAGCTTTAGAAAATGCATCTGCAAATTGATCAGGGTTTTCGTAAAATCTTCTTGATATTTTAGCGTAAGCAGGATCTTCTCTTAATGATAAATCAGTAGTTAACATTGTTGGAACATGCTTTTTATCAGGATCATAAGCATCAGGGACAGTACCTTGTCCAGCACCTCCTTTTGGTACCCATTGATGTGCTCCAGCAGGACTTTTTGATAGTTCCCAGTCATATTCAAATAAGTGTTTGAAATAGTCATTGCTCCACTTAGTTGGCGTTGTTGTCCAAATCCCTTCAAGTCCACTGGTAATAGTGCTGCCTGCATTTCCAGTACCAAAAGTGTTTTTCCATCCTTGACTTTGATCTTCTATACCCGCAGCTTCTGGCTCGCGCCCTACATACTTGTCAGGATCAGCTGCGCCATGCGTTTTACCAAATGTATGTCCACCAGCAATTAATGCAACAGTCTCTTCATCATTCATAGCCATTCTTCCAAATGTTTCTCTAATATCTCTTGCTGCAGCTATAGGATCTGGATTACCATTTGGCCCTTCTGGGTTTACATATATTAATCCCATTTGAACAGCTCCTAGTGGATTTTCTAATTCTCTATCACCAGAATATCTTTTATCACCTAACCATTCAGCTTCTGGCCCCCAATAAATATCTTGTTCTGGTTCCCAAACATCTTCTCTTCCGCCACCAAAACCAAAGGTCTTAAAGCCCATTGTTTCTAAAGCACAATTTCCAGTTAATATCATTAAATCAGCCCATGATATTTTGTTGCCATACTTTTGCTTAATTGGCCACAGTAAAAGCCTGGCTTTATCTAAATTCCCATTATCTGGCCAAGAGTTTAAAGGTGCAAAACGTTGCGTACCTGTTCCGCCTCCACCTCGACCATCTGCAATCCTGTAAGTCCCGGCACTATGCCAAGCCATTCTGATAAAGAAAGGTCCATAATGGCCAAAATCAGCTGGCCACCAGTCTTGAGAGTCGGTCATGAGTTTGTTGATGTCTTCCTTCAAAGCATAATAATCTAATGAATTAAAAGCTTCTTTATAATTGAAGTTTTCATCCATCGGATTAGACTTCGATGAATTTTGCCTTAAAATATTTAGATTTAATTGGTTTGGCCACCAATCTCTGTTTGTGGTTCCACCACCAGCACTTTTCTTTATAGCACCACTTGAAAATGGACATTTGCTAATATCTCCTTCTGATGTATTCATATATTGTTCTGTTTATCGTTAATTTGAATAATTTCCTTCAAAAATAATAGTATATTCCAAATAACAATAGGGTAGTTCTATAGTTTTATAATTCGTTGGTTAATTTATAATTACTATGGTTAAAACAGGTAATTATAGTTGGACCATTCCTTTAGGTGTATCTATAATACAATTGATCTTATCTCTAACCGAATGGATTAGTTTAAAGTCTTTGAGCAAAGTTTTTGATAGTTTATGGATTATCTGTTTGTTTTCAAATTCTAAGGAAAAATCAATTAAACCGCATTCTGGTAATTTATTATGACAAGGATGTAAATCAGAAGTTGACCAATCAATCAAGAAAGGAATAGGATCAACTAAAGGAGTTGTTGCGGGTTTTGTCATTATCCACGATAATTTTTGTCCATTTTGAAGAAGTCGGTTTCCCTGAATTGTATGACCAAAGGTGTTGGGATAATTATTAATCAAATCATTGAAAGAAGATTTTATATCTGATGTCATAGCCCATCGTGTAATGGTTGGTGATTGTATCTTATCAACAGCCATCCACCTGCTTCCTTTAAATATTTTATTGTCAGTATCGGGAGCAATGATTTCTAAGTAAGAGAAATTTGATAATGGAACAATTGCGTTTTTAGTGCCATGATTTAAATGACAACCTCCTGTAATTGGCGTAACACCTGTTTTGGATTCAAAATCTTTTATCGCTTCATCTAAATTTTGGACAGCTAGTACAATGTGATCAATTTGATGCATAACTAATAACGAATCATTTTAGAAATTCAATTAAATAAATTTGCCTTGTTGGTTTGATGAAGTAAATAGTATAGGGTTAATCCTGTATGCACTTTACCAATAATGATAATATTTTTATAATTTGGTTTGATGGTTTCCAATAGATTTATTTAAATCGCCTTAAATTAAAAAATAATTTTTACTGCCGATTCATATTATTGGTTAATCCTTTTTTGAACCTATGGATATACTGTTTGTTGAACATATATTATAACATTTATTAATTAAATTAGTTGGCAAAGAAATTAAGATCACTTGGAGATAGTAACACAATAGGATTCAGAGAATCTTTATTGGCACTTAAAAATATCCCTCGCTTCTTCGTCGAGATTTATAAAAGTGGACCTCAAATTTTTACAGCTAATTTGATTTCCAGATTTTTAACTTCGTTCTCACCAATCATAAAATTATGGGTAGGTAAACTAATTATAGATGAGGTTATATTGCAGGCTCAAACCGAAAACGGAGATTTAAATCAATTATGGGTTTTAATTGCTATCGAATTTGGTGTTTTTATAATTACAGACTTATTGAATAGAGGTACCAATCTAACGGATGGGCTTCTTGGTGATTTATATTCTAATGCTTCATCTGTTAAGATAATTCAAAAGATTGATGAAGTGAGCATCAGTCAATTAGAAAATGCTGACTTCTATGATAAATTAGAAAGAGCACGGACCCAAACAAATAGTCGGGTCAATTTGATGTCAAATGCGCTTAGTCAAATTCAAGATATAATTGCAATATCTTCATTAATCGTAGCTTTGATATACTTTGAACCATGGTTAATTTTGTTGCTTATTATAAGCATTATCCCTTCCTTCCTCAATGAATATAAATTCAGTTCAAACCAATACTCCATAGCGCGAAGTTGGACAGCTGAAAGGAGAGAACTGGACTATATCAGATTCATCGGTGCAAATGACAGAACAGCCAAGGAAGTCAAACTCTTTGGCTTGTCTAAATATTTGGCTGATCGTTTCGCCTTCTTGTCAGACAGTTATTATAAAATCAATAAAAAGCTTTCAGTTAAAAGATCCTTGCTTGGAAGCTTATTTGGTATTATTGGATCTTTGTCATATTACGGGGCATATGTGTTAATCGTCTATCGGGCCGTTAATGGCATTATTACAATTGGTGACCTGACTTTCTTATCTGGTTCTTATAACCGATTACAGACCAAATTACAAGGTGTCTTTTCAAAATTTACAAGGATATCTCAAAGTGCATTATACCTTCAAGATTATTTTGATTTTATTGATATTAAGGGTTTAAATAATGAAGGGTCTAAACAGATTAAAATGCCTAGCACAATCAAGGAGGGCTTCGTCTTTGAAGATGTTACCTTTTCTTATCCTGGTTCAGATAACTTAGTATTGGATGGTGTCACTTTTAAATTGAATCTGGGAGAAAAATTAGCTTTCGTTGGTGAAAATGGAGCTGGAAAAACAACTTTAATAAAGTTGCTTTTAAGATTTTATCAACCAAATTCAGGCACCATCTATTTGGATAGCATTAATATCAGTGATTATGATATCAATGAGTATCAAAGGTACTTTGGTGTCATCTTTCAAGATTTTATCAGATATGAATTCTCGGTTAAAGAAAACATCGCAGTTGGTGATATTATGGAACGAGAAAACTTTGAAAAGATAAAGGCTGCAGCTGAGTTAAGTTTAGCGGACGAAGTTGTCAATGAGATGAAAAACGGCTATGAGCAACAATTAGGACGACGCTTTTCGAATGGCAAAAACTTATCTGGTGGACAGTGGCAAAAAATTGCACTGGCAAGAGCATATATGAAAGACGCTGAAGTCATTATCTTAGACGAGCCAACAAGTGCCTTAGATGCACGAGCAGAATACGAGGCGTTTCAAAGGTTTATCGGATTGACAAAAGGTAAAACCAGTATTATTATATCACATCGTTTTTCAACTGTTAGAATGGCAGATCGTATTATTGTTCTCAAGAATGGAAAAATTCTCGAAAATGGTTCTCATAATGAACTCATGGCAAACAAAGCATTGTATGCTGAATTATTTGATTTGCAAGCAGCTGGGTATAAGTAATTAACCTATCGACTTACTTTTTTCTTTGAGAAACATCATTAAAATATGCGATAAGATTATGACCCCTAAAGCTCCTATGAGATTAAGCCAAAGGAATGGCACAACATCTAATTTGTAAATCACAAACACGCCAATTTGAACAATGACGCCGGAATAAAATACTGTATTGCCACCAATCTTCTTAAAGTAAAAAGCAACAAGGAAAATCCCAAGGATTGTCCCATAGAAAATGGAACCAATAATATTTACAAACTGAATTAAATTTTCATATAGTGTTCCATAGGATGCAAATAGAATGGCAAAGGTACCCCAAAAAAGTGTCAACATTTTTGAAGCTCTCAAGTAATGGGTTTCAGAGCCATCTTTTTTTACACTTCGTTTATAAATATCGACAGTAGTTGTACTTGCTAAGGCATTCAGCTCTGACGAAGTTGATGACATAGCTGCAAAAAATACGACTGCAAGCAAAAGCCCGATAAGTCCATTTGGAAGATATTTTAGTATGAAACTGATGAAGACATAATCTTTATCGTTGGATTCTAATTTTTCGTCAACCTCTTTTACAAGTGCTCTCACTTGTGTTCTGATACCCACTTCATCATTATGAATTGCTAAGACCGCTTCCATCTTTTCCTGTTTCAGATCAGAATCATTTGCACGATGTGCTAATACCAGAGCTTCATTAGCATCGGCTCGTTTATCAATCAATAAAGTGTATTCATCTTTGAGATTTTGAAACTTACCTGATTGATCAGAGATTTCAATTCGGTCAACGACTTGTTGATTAAAAAATATAGGAGCTTGATTGGTTTGATAAAATAAGAAAACAAGAACCCCAAGAAAAAGAATGAAAAATTGAAGAGGCACTTTCATAATGCCATTCATTATCAAGCCCAATCTGCTTTCTTTTATTGAACGTCCACTGATATACCTTTGTACTTGACTTTGATCAGTTCCGAAGTACGATAAGAATAAAAATATAGCTGCTAAGCTAGACCATATGTTATACCTTTTATTTAAATTGAATTCAAAGTCAATGACTTGCAACTTGGCATTAGCTTTTGCAATCAATAAGTTTTCTGAAAGAGAATAATCTTTCGTTATTAAATTTATAAGGATAAAAAAGATTATAAACAAGCTGATCAAAATGATGACCATTTGATGCTTGTGGGTAACATGTACAGCCTTGGTTCCTCCTGTCATTGTATAAAGAACAGAAATCAATCCAATAACAACCGTTGTGATATTTAAATCCCAGTGCATTACCGAAGACAAAATAATCGCTGGTGCATAAATCGTAATGCCACATGCCAAACCTCTCTGAAGCAAAAATAAGCCGGCTGTAAAAGATCTTGTTTTTAAATCAAATCTGCTTTCTAGAAATTCGTAAGCCGTGTATACTTTTAGCTTATAATAAAGTGGGATAAATGTGACACAAATGATGATCATGGCCACAGGTAACATCAAGTAAAATTGAGCAAAACCCATCCCGTCATGATAGGCTTGACCAGGTGTGGATAAGAATGTTATAGCGGAAGCCTGAGTTGCCATGACTGAAAGTCCTACCGTCCACCATTTGGCTTCATTCCCACCGAGTAAGTATCCTTCAATATTTTGACTACCTTTTGTCTTCCAGATACCGTAACCCACGATAACAACTACAGTAACTATTAATACTAACCAATCTATCAATAACATATCAGATGGATTTAAAGTAAAAATAGATGCAACTCACAAAAATGATGTTTACAATAATTACTAGGAGATACCATGAACTCCAATTTTTAAAAACTGGAGAAGTATCATCTGTGGTTGAGTTTTCCTTATTGATTGTCATGGCTTGTCATGATTTTTTGATGACAATGCAAGCATGTTGGCAAAGAGCCTGTAGGCGCCGGGAACGCCGGCAGGTAATTGTCTAAACCACGATAAGGATGTATAAACAAAATAACCTTTTCCGTGAGGAGCAATCAATAAACTCCCATCTAATGGATCTTCTCCAAGGTCATTGCTAGATACGATGGCTTCAAATTGATCATCCCAATCTTCAGGAAAATACAAACCTCTTTCTTGCACCCATCCTTCAAAGTCTGAAGAGCTTATTTTATTTGGAACATTCATGACTTGGTGTTGAGGAATTAAAACACGCATTGGTGCAAATTCATCTGTAACTCTTTTTCTTGATAGCTTAATTGGATAAGGTGATAAGTCATCAAAATTTAATCTTCTGGATGTATTGTATTGTGTAATTAAAGTGCCTCCGTTTTCTGCGTAGCTAAATAAAACTTCGTTATATAGTTTCAAATTTTTAACTGCATTATAAGCCCTGATACCGATGACAATAGCATCAAAACGGTTGAGCGCCATATCAGGAAGTGAGGCAGGATCTATTTCAGTAACTCTGTAACCAACATTGGCTAGGCTTTCAGGGATTTTATCACCTGCTCCCATAACGTAACCTATCTTCGTGCCCCCTCTTGAAAGCGGAACTTTAACAGCTTTGGCTTCACTAGGAGACAAAACCGTCTGTAGTGGGATGTGATCATAGTCAATGTTTATTAATGTTTTATCAAACGCAGATCCGTCCACTAGTATCGATGCTCTTAACTGACCTTCAGAAATATCTTCAGGAGAAATTAATTTAAATGCATAACTGGCTTCTAATCCTTTCTTAGCAATTTCAACATTTTGATCATCTGGTGATATTGCCCATCCTTCTGGTACCTCTATTTTTAATGTACCTTTTAAATTGTCTTTTCCTGCCCTTACTTTAACCTCTATAGATTGCTCATTATTTGAAGAAAACAAATAGAGATCTTTTTCAAAACTGATAGTTGCAGGAGGAATAACAGCAAGAGGCTCTCTAATTTCACCTGCTGCAGGATTGACATACCGATATTGAACATCTCTTTCGATTATTAATTCGCGGCCATCAACGGTAAGATCAAATTTTGCACTTACTAAAGCCTGACTTTCTGGATGATTCCTAATTTTAGGATCGCTTACTTTATAAGTGCCCAAAGTGCCTTTTTCCTTAAGCCAATATGGATTAGAAAAACCAAGATCCTTATTTATATAGTAATTTATGTAAATCTTTTCTGTTGTAAATGGTTCTAATTTCCTGTTGACTTCTTTAATCAATTCATTAATAGTTATTTCATCAGCTGTCACCGGGACTTGGCTTCTATTGGTCCATTCAATCATAACTTCTAATGAATCACCAATTGTTGTTTGTTGTCGGTCTGTACTGGCTTCAAGGTGTAAGCCCATGCAGGCAATGATCAATTCAGATATTTGGTTTAGTTTAATATCTCTCCAGTGAGCATCTTTAGAAGTTGATAGAATATCATGGACTTTTAACAAGTCTGGGACGATTGCAGATGGGTCTTTGAAATCGTAGGTTGCCATTACACTTTCCATGATTGGCTTGATTTGATTGCCTACATCAATTCTTAGCCAGGTTGTTTCTATGCCATCAAACAAATTGGTTTTATCCATTGGAAGATCGCCATTTATAATTTCTAAATACTCTTGGTAGGAACCACGATCACCAGAAGACCCAAATCCTTGTGACCTGTGTTTAGATCTAGCCAATGCAGAAATTTCATTGTTGGAAATGCCTAGTGTTGGGTAATACGCACCAACATCAAGAGAAACCAAATTAGATTTGTCTGCTTCAGCAAATTTATCGCGTCCACCATAAAACCACCATGATGTATTAAAAAACTGCCTCCTTACTTGCCAAGGTTCAAGTGTCTTTAATTGCTTAGGATATATACTTGGATCATTCGATTTATCAAATGCCTCAACCGAAAGCATAGCAGAACTCGTATGATGGCCGTGAGATTTTCCAGGTGTTCGATGATCAAATCTGTTGATAATGATATCTGGTTTAAAACTTCTTATTGTATAAATGACATCTTCAAAAACTTGAGATTTATTCCAAATCTTTAAGGTCTCGTCAGGGTGTTTCGAATATCCAAAATCATTGGCTCTGGTAAAAAACTGTTGCCCTCCATCTATAGATCGAGCCATTTGCAACTCTTGACTTCTTATTACGCCAAGCAATTCACGAATTTCAGTGCCTATAAGATTTTGGCCGCCATCACCTCTGGTTAATGATAAATATGCAGTTCTTGCATTTAGACCATTAGAAAGGTATGAAATTAGTCGCGTGTTTTCGTCATCGGGGTGTGCTGCTAAATATAGAACACTGCCTAAAAAGTTAAACTTTTCAAGTTCTTCATATATTTCAGCAGAACTTTTCTGCTCTTGTGCATTCAAAGAATTAAATAAAAGAAGAAATGTAAAAGTAATTAGAGGAAAGAAGCGCATTTATTTAAGATTAAAAGAGTGATTAAAAGGAGAGAATACTTATGCT
Source organism: Saprospiraceae bacterium (assembly GCA_013001975.1). GTDB lineage: Bacteria > Bacteroidota > Bacteroidia > Chitinophagales > Saprospiraceae > RFSX01. The sequence continues at coordinate 16,344 of JABDKX010000060.1, forward strand.
TTTTCAGGCATTTTACACTCTTCATCAGGTTTTTTACCACAAACATTACATTCTCCAAGGTTATTTTTAATCATTGGATTATTACTCGCACAAGTTCCTCGGAATTCTTTTCCTGTTACTATATGTCTGATGTTTATCATAATAAAGGCTAAGCCAAAAAAACCGAATATTATTAAGAAAGTAAGCAGAAATTGATTCATCTTTAAATTTTTATATTGTAAATGTAGAAGTGATTTAATTAATAACCTAACCTCACTTCAATTTAACGCAAAAATACCTAAATCGTTTAAGATGGATTCTACAGCGCAAGCTTTTATGAGATTAGTGGGCATTATGGATGATCTGCGATTAAAATGCCCATGGGATAAAAAGCAAACGATCCATACATTAAGAAAGTTGACTATCGAGGAAATGTATGAATTGGTGGATGCTATAATTCAGGATGACTACAATGGCATTAAAGAAGAGATTGGTGACTTGTTTCTACATTTGGTATTTTATGCTAAAATAGGCCAAGAGAAAAATGCATTTACTTTGGAAGAGTCCTTGAATGCCATATGCGATAAATTGGTTAAAAGACATCCGCATATTTATGGTGATACCAATGTAGATTCTGAAGAAGATGTTAAGAAGAACTGGGAACAAATAAAATTAGCAGAGGGAAAGAAGTCTGTATTAGGAGGTGTGCCCAATGCTTTGCCTGCTGTTGTAAAAGCTTACAGACTTCAAGAAAAAACAGCGACAGTTGGTTTTGAATGGGATAAAATAGATGATGTTTGGCTGAAGGTTGAAGAGGAAAAAAACGAACTGGTTGATGCCGTGGCTAGTGGAGATGCTGTTCATATCGAAGAAGAGTTTGGAGACTTGATGTTTGCCTTAATTAATTATGCAAGATTTTTAAAGGTTGATCCTGAAGCTGCTCTTGAAAAGGTCAATAAAAAATTTAAAAGACGATTTGAATATATAGAGTCTCATGCCGAAAAACCACTACAAGACATGTCACTAGATGAAATGGACGCTTTATGGAATATATCTAAAACCCTTGAGAAATAAAAAAAAGCCTCAGTATATGAGGCTTTTCTTTTTCTTTTTTAATTCTACTATTTAGTTGGTTATTAATTTGATTGGCTCTCAGAAATGATTTGACGGGCCAATTCAATAATCTCTGTATTCTCTATATGTACGACGCCACCTTTAGGTCCAGGTTGTATGTGCCTACCAATAATATCATCGCTGGAATATTTATTAGCACCAAAATAATTTCTTACTGATTGTTCTTCTACTTGTAAGGTTTTGGCAATTCTGCTGATACTTCCAGTTGGTAAGCGATGTTTAATAGTGCGCAGCTCATCATAGGTTATATACATATTGGAAATTTTGTATTGTGAAGGAATAAATTTTTACAAAACTAAATTAAATAAAATATTACATAATACAATAATAAAATATGCAAAATTATATTCCAAAAATCATTTAAAACAAATACAAAAGATGGGATAGGATAGTCCTTAAATAAAAAATCCCGTGTAAAACACGGGAAATATTCAATTTAATAACCAAAACTCATATTAAACAAATCCCAAAAAATATGCCAAAATATTATTGAAATATTTCATATGATTTTATCGACCAAAAGAAATATCCCAATTTTTAATTTTGTCTACTTAAGAGGAAGGCTTCCGATTGCGAAATTTATCGGCATTTTTAGAACAACCGCTTTTGGTTATTTCAAATTTAAATCGCCAGTGGATTACTATGAATTCCGCCAATAGATCGTAGTAGGATAGGGAGCAATAATATTAATAGGGTTCTTTTTAACCGGATGAATAAAGGATAATTCTCTTGCATGCAATCCAATAGACTTATCTGAAAGCGGACTTTGATTAAAGTATTTAAGATCTCCAAGGATGGGACACCCCATATCATTTAATTGAACTCTGATTTGATGGGGTCTTCCAGTCTCAAGTTTAATTTCAATTAAGAAGTATTTACCAATCTGTTTCAAAAATTGATAAGTCAAAATGGCTTTTTTAGCATCCTTTTGAGGTGAATTAAAGCTGTCTACTTTATTCTTTACTCTGTTTTTTCTTAAGTATGATTCTAATCGTCCTTGTTGGTCCTTTGGTTTATTCAATACAAGAGCATGATAAACTTTAACTAGTTCGCGATCAGCAATTAGCTTATTCATCCTAGTTAGTGCTTTTGAAGTTCGACATAAAATAATAGCGCCACTGACTGGTCTGTCTAGACGATGAGGTAATCCAAGAAAAACATCTCCAGGCTTATTGTAGTGTTTTTTGATGTAAGCTTTTCCCAATTCGAGCAAAGAATCGTCTTTTGTTTTATCTCCTTGGGACAATTGACCGGCCTTCTTGTTAATGATTAATAGGTGGTTATCCTCATATAGGACGTCATTTTTATCAATTTGTTGATTTCTCGGATGCAAGTAATTTTATTTTTAGATATAAAACATATTGATTATCAATGGGTAAATATATTAAAAATAATTAATTTATATAATATACTGATAATTAAGTTAATACATATATGAATATTATGTAATATGTATTATATTTGTAATGTGTAAGTTTTGGTTATTAAATTGTAAAATTCGTTTTTGCTCGTGAGTAATCACGAGCATTTTTTATTTATAACTCTTAACAGTATCTTATCTTCCTTAGTTTCAACCAATTTACCTCACCTTGATGGTTAATAATCTTATCTAAAATTATTTTCCAACATCACTATTATGTTATAAATATCCTAAGTACTTTTGCGCTCGGCGAGGGGCAGACAGCAAGCTCCTTCTGAATTCCCTCAGGGCAGAAATGCAGCAAGGGTAGGAGGTTGAGCGGTGCGATGTGATTTCTCACCTTTTGGTTTTACCTCTCAACCCCCTCATTATGAAGTTCTTCATCGACACTGCAAATTTAGATCAGATCAAGGAAGCCAGAGACCTTGGAATTTTGGACGGTGTAACCACCAATCCAAGCCTGATGGCCAAAGAAGGTATTACGGGTAGTGCGGCTATAAATGAACACTACAAAAAGATCTGTCAGATCGTAGAAGGGGACGTGAGCGCGGAGGTTATAGCCACGGACTATGATGGAATAGTAAAAGAAG
>JABDKX010000069.1 GCA_013001975.1 Saprospiraceae bacterium
CATTGATTTCATTGCTCACATTGTTTACATTGTTTAAACCATAGGTGGATCAACACTGTCTACCAAGAAAGAATCCGTAAACGGCGTAGAAAACATCTCAATACCACTTGGACCCAACAGTTCTTCTCTTTTCGCTTTCCATTGATCGATTCTATCTCCATAAGCTTGTCTCACCCATTGTGGATTTTCTGGCAATTGTTGACCCCAATGATACGAATGATGTATATCACTTGCTGCTAATGCCTCAAATAATGCTTTGTGTCCTTCTCCAGTCTTCGGAAATAATATGTGGCCATATGGACCTGGCATTTCTAACGTGACAGTAATATCTTCCAGCCCTGTGAATCCAATTGTAGCTGATGATTTTTTAACATATCTCAAAGCCAAAGGTGCAGCAAAAGGATGCTCATGAGTTGTCTGAACGATCAAGTCAACCATCTTTTCGATTTGACTTAGAGGACAGCCTAGTTCTAAACTTGTAGCAGAAATAGGAACAGATGAAGTCGGATTCGTTGAACTATCACTTGTAAAGTATGCGCTTGGTGGTTTAGGTTCAAGCGTTGTTGTCTTTTTAAAAGATAATTCCAAAGCAATTTGCACGGCATCTCCTATCACTTTTAAAAGCTCATTTTTCTTTTCTGTACCAGCTAAATCATTTTCTAATTCACTTAATTTATCATGTGTAGACTCATCAAATGTTTCAGCAACTGCCGTATGAATATCATGTTCACTCGTATCACCCAATCCCAAAGCATGATCATGAACTTCACCGATCGCACTTTTGTAATAAACTCTGACAAAGGCGCCTTTTTCACCATCTCCGATTCGATATGGATTTAATGCAACTTCAAAATGGAATGGCAATTCATTACCATGGGGTAATTTTAGACCTTCCATATGCAGGGATGTAAACGCTCTTTTAACTTCTGAAAAATCATAATTATTAATAAATAGTTCCAGATTATAAATTGGTTCAGTTTCAATTAAAAGACCGTGTATCAATCCAAAACATCCAAAACTAACCAAGGCGGCATTAAACATGTCATCATCTAAAATAGGTACAGCATTGTCAAGCCAAGATGAAAATTCATCAGTTACAGCTTGATCGGATTCACGTTGTAAGAAAACATGTTTGCCTTCCAAAACCAAATGTATCCCTTTTACATATTCTGTCATAGCCCCTACAGCATGAGCCGATCCGTGTGTACCTGTAGAGATAGCACCTACCATTGTTTGTCCATCACTGGCACCGCTTGTTTTTAATGCTTGACCTTTATTAGTAAGCGCTACATTAAGTGCTTTGACACCCACACCACATTGGAAGAATGTTAAAGACTCCTTTTTCGAACGATACGCATCCGTGACTTGGCTATCTTCGTCAATTCCGATTTGATAAAAACCCAACTGTTTACTGTTTATCAAAAAAGACTTAGTATAAGCAATATTATTAAGCGACCACTTTGATCCATAAGCTCGAACTTTTGCCCCAGCTTTAGCAGCATCAGAAATAATTTTTTTTAATCCAAGCAAGCCCGGAATAAATTCTTTGCCAGGAATCAAGGCAGCATTGTTATTGAATTTATTGAAAGGCGTGTATAATCTGTCAACGGCACCACCAACATGTATAGATTTGTGCCAGTTTATCCAGATTTTAAAACGTTTAGAATCCATATAAGGTGTCTTCCCTTTAAATCGTCTGAAAAAGTCAATAATTTTTTGCCAGATGCTTGCCATGATTTTATTTTGAGGTTATACGAAGTTTTATTTAATTTGTCTCCAACTTTATTTCTATCCGTTAAGATACAATCTATAAAGCGCTATTTATAGGGTATAAATACCCGTTTTAAATTTTCAACTTTCTATTTAAAATTTGATTTTAACATCAAAATAAAATGAGTATAATATGATATTAATCAATCCTTAGAATGAATTATGGCATGCTTTATTTTAAACCACAGCATCAGTATTGATAAAGCTTATACCAAGATCAATCAAGAAAATTATTGGGTATGGATTGGCAAAAACAATTTACTATGTTGGAAAGAAAAAAATCTATAAAAGAATTAAACAATTGTAATAATTTCATGTTTATAATTTAACTTAACTAAACCATGTCAAAACCACCGATTCAAAGATTTTGGAGTTTACTTAGTCTTTATAAATCAGAGATCAATAAGATCTATACTTACGCCATATTTATCGGATTAGTAAACCTGACGTTACCTCTTGGAATTCAAGCTATTATAAATTACATACAAATAGGAGAATTAACTTCTGCTTGGGTTGTATTGGTTAGTTTTGTTTTAATTGGCATTTTTGTAACTGGGATATTTCAAGTTTTGCAACTCCGAATTGTTGAAAATATTCAACAAAATTTATTTGCGCGCTCTTCATTTGAGTTTGCCTTTAGATTACCCAAGATCACTTTTCTACAGTTAGATAAAATCCATGCCCCTGAATTAGCTAATCGTTTCTTTGATACCTTGACAATTCAAAAAGGGCTGCCAAAAATTTTGATTGATTTTTCTTTAGCCATTTTTCAAATAGTTTTCGGATTAATTCTTTTGACTGTTTATAGTCCATATTTTATTTTTCTTGGAATTGCAATGATTTTAATATTATGGTTAATATATAAATATGCTGGTCCAAGAGGATTGACCACAAGTCTTGTAGAAAGTAAATTTAAATATAATTTAGCGCATTGGTTAGAAGAAATTGCAAGAGTAAACAGAAGTTTTAAGTTACATCAATCGTCAAAATTTCATCTAAATAAAACAGATGATATTGTTGGCAGTTATCTAACTTCCAGAGAAAGACACTTCCAAGTTCTGCTCAATCAATTCAAACTTTTCATTGGATTTAAAGTATTTGTTGCCGCAGGTCTTCTTGTTCTGGGAGGGTTTTTAGTTTTTCAGCAAGAAATGGATATTGGACAATTTGTAGCAGCTGAAATTATAATAATATTAATTATAAATTCAATCGAAAAGGTATTAAGAACGATTGACACTATTTACGACGTTTTAACTGCTTTAGAAAAAATTGGTTATGTCACGGACTTGGACTTAGATGAAAATAAAGGTTTGGTAGTCTTGAATGAAGATGAACCCCTTTCAATCAAAGCTCAAGATATTCAGTTTGGCTTTCCAGATGAAAGAAACAATATAATTGATGAATTATCATTTGATATTAAATCAAA